>DRHN01000102.1 GCA_011049595.1 Spirochaetota bacterium
AGGGATACATTTAATGTAGAACCTGTGTCGTGCAACGTCATGAATGTCAGGGGAAAGAAGAAAAGAGTAAGATACAAAGAAGGATACACCTCGTCCTGGAAAAAGGCAATTGTCACTTTGAAAGAAGGGGACAAGATAGAGTTTTTTGAGGGAGTGTAATCATAGATCCGTCGATAAAATCTTCTTCTAATCTCTTTGATCGTACACTAAAAATCAATTAGTTAGAGAGTGTGGGTATGGCCATAAAAAAATACAAACCGATTACTCCTTCGCGAAGGTATTATTCTGTTGTTACAAGAGACGATATAACAGAAGATAAGCCGTACAAGCCTCTCACGGAGGGTAAAAAAAGGATAAGCGGAAGAAATAACAGTGGAAGGATAACCACCAGGAGAAGGGGCGGCGGGGCGAAAAAATTATACAGAAAGATCGATTTCAAGAGAGACAAAAGAGATATCGAAGCAAAAGTAGAATCGATAGAGTACGATCCCAACAGAAGCGCAAGGATAGCTCTTGTCTGCTATCCGGATGGTGAGCGTCGGTATATACTGATGCCGGACACATTAAAAGTCGGTGACAGGGTTATCGCGGGTGAGAAGGTCAGGGTAGCGGTCGGGAATGCCATGCCCATCGGAAACATTCCGCTCGGGTCGATCCTGCATAATGTGGAATTATATCCCGGAAAAGGCGGCCAGATCGCCAGGTCGGCAGGCTCTTTTGTACAGTTGGCGGGAAAAGAGGGGAAAGACTGCATAATAAAGCTCCCTTCCAGTGAGACAAGGATCATAAACGAAAAATGCTACGCCACGATCGGGCAGATAGGCAATCAGGATCATTTTAACGTTTCGCTGGGCAAAGCCGGAAGGTCCAGATGGCTTGGCAGGAGGCCTAAAGTGAGGGGTGTCGCGATGAACCCGGTCGATCATCCTCATGGAGGGGGTGAGGGCAGAACATCAGGGGGGAGACATCCTGTATCACCCTGGGGAGTGCCGACAAAGGGCTACAAAACAAGAAAGAAGAACAAACCTTCGGACAAGTATATTGTGAGCCGTAGAAAGAAGAAAAAATAGAGCGGGAGGTTTCAGGTTTTGTCAAGATCTATAAAAAAAGGTCCATATATTGACAAGAAATTATACAAAAAGGTAATTGAGCTGAATAAAACGAACGACAAAAGGATCATAAAAACATGGTCCAGAAGATCGACCATTTTTCCAGAGATGGTCGGCCATACGTTTAATGTTTACAATGGAAAGAAATTTTTTCCCGTTTATGTAACGGAAAATATGGTTGGGCACAAACTCGGTGAGTTTTCCCCGACCCGAATATTCAAGAGCCACGCGGGCTCTGAAAGGAAATCAAGGGTTATCTGAGGGGTGAATGAATGGTCGCGCGGGCGGTATCAAAGTATATAAGAATATCCGGAAGGAAAGTAAACAAATACGGAAGCACCGTTAGAAACCTTTCATACAAAGAGGCCAGGTCTGCGTTATCGCATACACCGGCACATGGTGCGAAAGTGCTTGGAAATGTAATCCAGTCGGCGGTTTCGAATCTAATGGCAAAAAGCAAGAATATCGATGAAGACACCATTATGATCGAAAAAGTCATTGTAAACGAAGGCCCCACTCTCAAGCGATGGCGGCCCAGGGCCAGAGGCAGGGCGGACAGGATAAGGAAAAGGACTTGCCATATTTCAATAGAGGTATCAGGTGAGGAAATACAAAAGTAGTCGGAGGAGATAATGGGTCAAAAGGTAAATCCTGTGGGCTTGCGGCTCGGTATAAACCGTACCTGGGAGTCGAGGTGGTATTCAAAAAAGAATTACGCTAAAAACCTTCACGAGGATTTGACTATCAGAAGATTCCTGATACAGCGTTTGAAAAAAGGGGAGCTGTCCAGGGTTGAAATAATCCGGTATCCCGAGAAAGTGAACGTGATCGTGCACACCGCGCGCCCTGGAATCGTGATTGGCAGAAAGGGCGCCGAGGTTGAGAACATCAGCAAGGAACTGTCCAACTTTACGGACAAGAGCATTCAGATAAAGATAAAGGAGATCAAGACGCCGCAGCTAAATGCCTCTTTGATAGCGCAGAGTATCGCGAGACAGCTCGAGGGAAGGGTCGCTTTCAGGAGAGCCATGAAAAAGGCGCTGATGGGATCCATGCAGGCAGGTGCCAGAGGGATAAAGATCTCATGCGCGGGGCGTCTCGGCGGTGCCGAGATGGCACGGGTTGAGAATTACAAAGAGGGGATGATACCTTTGCACACATTCAGGGCGGACATTGACTACGGTTTCGCCGAATCGCGCACTACTTTTGGTACTATAGGTGTAAAAGTGTGGGTCTATAAAGGAGAAATTTTCGGGAAAAACACAAAGCAGGAAGCCGGGGTCCTCATAAAGAAAAAGAAACCTGCATTTACCTGAAAAAACAAAACAGGATTTAAGCCTGGTGTCAGGCAGGGGGAAGCATGTTACAGCCCAATAAGTTTAAGTACAGAAAAAAACAGAGAGGACGAATGAGGGGGATGGCGACCAGGGGCAGCACGGTTAGTTTTGGCGAATTCGGACTCTCCGCGCTTGAACCGGGATGGATAACCAACAGGCAGATCGAAGCCGCCCGTATCGCGCTTACCAGGTATATCAAGAGGGGAGGAAAGGTGTGGATAAGGATTTTTCCGGATATGCCTTATACCAAAAAGCCGGCGGAGACCAGAATGGGAAAAGGAAAAGGGATGCCGGAGTATTTTGTCGCCGTTGTAAAGCCCGGGAGAGTGATGTTCGAGATCGCGGGTGTCAAAGAGGAACTAGCAAAAGAGGCGCTGCGGTTGGCGTCTCATAAATTACCCATAAAAACGAAGTTTGTAACGCCTATGCTGTTTAAGGCTTAAGTATAGATATCCGCTGAGAGGTTGTGTATGAAGGAAAATTTAGACGAGTTGACTCTCGACGAGCTGAAGGAACGCAGGATAAAACTCATAAAAGATTTCAGGGTTTTCAGGTTCAACAAATTGATGGGGCAGCTGGAAAACACTCTTAAAATACGGGAAACAAGAAGGGAAATAGCCCGGGTTAACACTATTTTAAGGGAATATGAGCTGAACATCAGGGCAAAAAACTGATTTCCCGGGTAGACCGGGCGAGTAACGGGTGATTAATTTTAATATATGGAGCGTGGAATTGTCTAACGAATCTGGAAAAACAACAGGCAAAAAGAAAAGGACCGGTACGGTTGTCAGCAACAGTATGGATAAAACTATCGTGGTGGCTGTGGAACGTTTAAAAAAACATGCTCTTTATAAAAAATATATCAAAAGATCCAAAAAATTCAAAATTCATGATGAAAAGAACGAAGCCAATGTCGGCGACACCGTTCAATTTGTCGAAACAAGGCCTATCAGTAAAGACAAGTGTTTCAAACTGATTGAAATAGTCGAAAAGGCCAAGTAAAGAATAAAGGGAACAGCATGATACAGTCAGAATCCTATCTCAACGTGGCGGACAACAGCGGGGCGAAAAAACTCATGTGTATCAAGGTGCTTGGCGGATCAAAAAGAAGGTATGCATCTGTGGGCGACCTAATAGTCTGCTCGGTAAAGAACGCGGTGCCGAACACCCAAATAAAAAAAGGTGAAAAGGTAAGGGCGATCATTGTAAGAACCAAAAAAGAGATCAGAAGAGTTGATGGAAGTTATATAAAGTTTGACGAAAATGCAGCTGTGCTTGTGGACAACCAGATGAACCCAACTGGTACCAGAATATTCGGCCCTGTTGCACGGGAACTGAGGGAAAAGGATTTTATGAAAATCGTTTCTCTTGCACCTGAAGTGCTGTAGAAACAAAGGAAAAGGATTGAAATATGGATGCGAATGTCCGGGTCAAGAAAAACGATAAAGTGAAAATACTTACAGGTAAAGACAATGGGAAGACCGGAAAAGTCCTTTTTGTGGATAAAAAAAAAGGGGCTGTGATCATTGAAGGTCTAAATGTAGTAAAAAAGACCAAGAGGCCCGACCAGCAGAATCAGAAGGGCGGGATAATCGATATTGAAGCACCGGTAAGACTTTCCAATGTAATGGTCGTCTGCACTAAATGCAGCAAACCCATAAGGGTAAAAAAAAGGGAGCTGGACGACGGGAAAAGGGTCCGTATCTGCGGTAAATGCGGGGAAATGCTGGACAGGGAATGATACATATTTCAGGTATTTACTAATTAAGATATGCGCGGAAGATCAAAATGAAAGAAAAAGAATCGAGGTTGAAAAAGAGATACAAAGACGAGATCATTGATCTCATGATTAAAGAGTTCGATTACAAAAACATCATGCAGGTGCCCAGGCTCAATAAGATCGTACTCAACATGGGACTGGGTGAGGCAATTGATAATAAAAAAATTCTCCAGGCCGGGGTCGAAGAGCTCGCCCTCATAAGCGGGCAGAAGCCGGTCAAAACAAAGGCAAAAAAATCAGTTGCCATTTACAAGCTCAGGAAAGGAATGGAGATCGGGTGCAAGGTGACCCTCAGGGGCACCAGAATGTACGAATTTTTGGACAGATTTGTAAATATTGCACTCCCCAGGGTAAGGGATTTCAGAGGGGTCTCGAAAGACTCCTTTGACGGAAGAGGTAATTTTGCCGTCGGGATCAAGGAACAGATAATTTTTCCTGAAATAAATTACGATAAAGTGGAAAAAATCCACGGCATGGATGTGGTGGTCTGCACTACCGCTAAAAGAGATGAAGAGGCTTTGAAATTATTAGAGGCATTCGGTATGCCCTATAGAAAATAAGCTGTAAAAGAATATGATTTAAATCCTTTTTAAAGGAGTCAAGTTGGCAAAGAAATCAATAATTGCGAGGGCAAAGAGACCCCAAAAGTTCAAAACCCGTCAGTATAACAGGTGCCCGATCTGCGGAAGACCCAGAGCGTATCTCAGAAAATTTGATATGTGCAGGATCTGTTTCAGAAAGCTCGCAAATGAAGGGATGATACCGGGGGTTACAAAATCAAGCTGGTAGATAATTAGTTCATAGGACTAATTAGTGAGTTGGAGCAACTCCGGTTTTGAACCGGCTATTTCGGGGTACCCGACGTTGTCGGGCTTGCCCGCCTTTAAGCCGGGTATACCTATCACCGAGGACTGATTTTAACGATTTCTTTGATTTTCATTGCTATCACAATCGGCATTTAAAATAATCATTTGAAAAGGGGTGATGTTGTGAGTCTGTCTGATCCAATTGCAAATATGTTAACAGTAATCAGGAACGCGAACTCTGTTAAGAAAGAAAAGGTTGATATCCCTGCGAGTAAGCTGAAGATGGAAGTGGTCAAGATTTTTAAGAACGAGGGGTATATAAAGAATTTTAAGCTTATTGATGAAGATAAGAAATCATACATCCGTGTATACCTGAAGTATACTCCCGCGGGAGAGTGTGTAATACACAATCTGAAAAGAGTATCAAAACCAGGGTTGAGAATTTACAGGAAAAAACATGAACTGCCCAGAATATTCAACGGTTTCGGCACATCGATCATCTCGACATCCAAGGGTGTTCTCACTGATAAAAAAGCACGGGAAAAAAGTGTCGGCGGCGAAATCATATGTTACATCTGGTAGACAAATGCTTGTGAAAGTTATTTCATAATTTTACGTGAACGTAAGGGAACTTTATGTCCAGGATAGGAAAATTACCCATTGTTTTACCCGCCAGTGTTAAATGTGTCTACAAGGCGCCAAAGGTCACTGTTGAGGGACCGAAGGGTAAACTCGAGAAGACCATAAATTTCAGCGGAAAAATAAAAACAGATAAAAAAAGTATAACGATCACCAGCGAGAAAGTAGACAAAAAGAATAAAGCGTTATACGGCCTGGCCCGTTCTCTTATAAACAGTATGGTTATTGGTGTTACTGAGGGTTTTGTGAAGACACTGAAGATCGTGGGTGTGGGGTATAAAGCGCAGATGGAGGGAAACGGCCTTCTTCTCAATCTCGGTCATTCCCATCCGATCCAATACAAGGTTCCCGAAGGTATAAAAATAGATGTTCCTGACATGAACACGGTGGTTGTCAGCGGTATCGACAAACAGATAGTGGGACAGACCGCGTCTGAAATAAGGAAATTCAGACCCCCGGAGCCTTACAAGGGAAAAGGGGTAAAGTATTCCGATGAAAAGATAAGAAGAAAAGCGGGTAAAACCGGTATAAAATAGAAGCAGTTTGAGAGGTCACAGAATCATGAACAAGATTGAAAAGCGGTTTAGAAGAAAAAAGGGGATAAGGAAAAAAATATATGGAACTGCCGAAAAACCCAGAATAACGATCTTCAGGAGCAACAAGCATATATACGTGCAGGCTGTAGACGATCGTAACGAAACTACCATCGACTATTCTTCAGATTTTGAGACTAAAGTTAAAAAAAATATCGATGGAGCGGCGGAAGTGGGTGAAAAACTCGCGGGAAAACTTATTAAAAAGAAAATAAAAGAAGCTGTTTATGACAGAAATGGATATATTTATCATGGGGTCGTAAAGGCCCTTGCGGACGGAGTTCGAAAAGGCGGTATTAAACTGTAGATCAGGTTTTGACAAAGTCAAACTTTGACTTTGTCAAACTTTGACTTTATTATGACATAAAAGGAGTTCAGGTTGGCCTATACACGTAATAATACACGGAATACTGAAGAGACCGAAGATCAATTTACTGAAAAATTGGTCAAGCTGAACCGTGTTGCAAAAGTTGTTAAAGGGGGCAGAAGGTTCAGCTTTAGCGCTCTTGTCGTAGTGGGGGACAAAAAAGGACATGTGGGTATAGGGTATGGGAAAGCGAACGAAGTGTCCGAAGCCATAAGGAAGGGTGTTGAAAAGGCAAAAAGGAATGTTGTTGAAATACATCTGAAGGGGAGCACAATCCCGCATGAAGTGCACGGCCTGTATAAAAGCGGAAAGGTCATTTTAAAACCGGCTTCCCCCGGGACAGGGATTATCGCGGGAGGCCCTGTTCGTGCCGTAGTGGAGCAGGTGGGCATAAAGGATATTTTGACAAAGTCACTCGGGACCAGCAATTCTTTGAACATCGTTAAGGCGACAATGGAAGGGTTGACAAAATTAATGGACATGAATCACACACTGGAAATCCGGGGGAAAACCTTTAAGGAAATATTCGGGTAGACAGGACATGAAAGAGAAGATAAAAATTCAGCTAATCAAAAGTTTGATCGGTGTGCCTGAAAAACACAAAAGAATAGTAAAGTCTTTAGGCCTCCGCAAGAGAAATTCAACCGTAATTCAGGCAGACAGCCCCGAGATCCGGGGAAGTGTTTTTAAAGTCAGTCATCTGCTCAAGGTGGAGAGGGTAAAAAAATGAATTTAAGCGCGCCTGTTGGAGCGACGAGGAAACGCAAGGTTGTGGGCAGAGGATCGGGAAGCGGGATCGGGTGTACCTGCGGACGCGGCAGCAATGGACAAAAATCCAGATCAGGGTACAGCAGGCAGATCGGTTTCGAAGGCGGTCAGATGCCGTTGGCCCGCAGAATTCCGAAGAGGGGTTTCAATAACGAGACTTTTAAACATGAATTTCAGGTAATAAACGTGCGGGACCTCAACTGCTTCAAAGATGGTGACCGGGTCGATTACGATACACTTCTAGAGAAAAGGCTGATCAACAAAAAGTGCCGGTTTGTAAAGCTCCTCGGCAAGGGAGAATTAACAAAAAAGATCAATGTCGTGGTGCACAAGGCTTCCGGCAAAGCGGTGGAAATTGTCGAAAAGCCGGGCGGTACAGTTGAAATAGTTTTATAAAACGGTACGCGAACAAAGGTGAATAAATGGCTGCACGAGGAAATTTGATAGTAAACATATTCAAGATACCGGAGCTGAGAAAGAGAGTCATTTTTACATTTTTTATGATCCTTATTGTCAGGATCGGTGCGTATATCCCGGTCCCTGGGATCAACGCAGTCGAACTTAACAAACTCTTTACCCAGACTGGCGGCGGGCTTCTTGGGTTCCTTGATCTTTTTGCCGGCGGCGCTTTAAGCCGCTTTACGGTTTTTGCCCTGGGGATCATGCCGTATATTTCTTCGTCCATTATCCTGCAGCTTCTGACTGTTGTTATCCCGGTACTTGAACGGCTCTCGAAAGAAGGCGAAGTAGGTAGAAAGAAGATTCAGCAGATCACCAGGTTTTCAACAGTCGTTATCGCGGCGATTCAGGGCTATGCGCTGACTGTTTTTATGAATTCCAGGCCCAATGTTATCGTTAATCCGGGGATCGGATTTACGATCAACGCCATTGTAGCAATTACTACAGGAACACTTTTTCTGATGTGGATCGGGGAGCAAATAACCGAAAGGGGGATCGGCAACGGGATATCGGTCGTAATTTTTATTGGGATTGTTGCCAGGATACCGGTAGCCTTCAAACAAGTTTATGATCAATTGAAACTTGGAGAACTCAACCCTATTGTTCTTATCTTGTCGTTTGGTATATTTGTCGCGATAATCGCGTTTGTGATTCTCGAACAGCAGGGGCAGAGAAGAATTCCAATCCAGCACGCAAAGAAAGTGATCGGAAGAAAGGTATATTCAGCGCAGGCTACACATCTGCCTTTAAAGATAAACCCTTCGGGAGTAATCCCGATCATTTTCGCTTCATCGGTTCTCCTGTTTCCGGCACAAATAGCGAAATCTTTAGGCTCAAGGGTCCCTGCTCTTGACAGGCTGGCAGCACTTATGTCACCGGGCAACGCGCTTTACCTTGTGCTTTATGCGCTTTTAATCATTTTCTTTTGTTATTTCTATACTCAGATCCAGATGAACCCTATTGATATCGCGGACAACTTAAAGAAAGTGGGCGGGTATATACCGGGAATAAGACCCGGGGTCAACACATCCACCTATTTGCAGCGGGTGTTGAACAGGATCGTTCTACCCGGGTCCATATTTCTCGCAATTATAGCGTTGATACCAACAATTATCCAGAAGTGGCTCGGCCTACCTCAGGAAATGGCCTTTTTAATGGGCGGTACTTCTCTGCTCATCATGGTCGGTGTGGACCTGGATACAATGAAACAGATTGAATCTCATCTGCTTATGAGACATTATGACGGGTTCATGAAAAAAGGAGGAAAATTGAGGGGGCGGAACCTGTAACGACAGGGTGCGCGGGTGGATCCTGCTCGGGTAAAATAGAGAACTTGAGAGGCTGTTGTATATAAAGAGGTTTACATAAAGAATGGAGGATAAATGTCAAAAGAAGAGGCAATTTCTGTAATCGGTACTGTAAAGGAACCTCTTCCTAATGCCATGTTCAAGGTTGAACTGGAGAACGGGCATGTTGTTCTCGCCCACATATCAGGAAAGATGAGGATGCACAATATCCGTATTCTACCCGGTGACAAGGTGAGCGTTGAACTTTCTCCCTATGATCTGAGTAGAGGGCGGATAACTTACAGATATAAATAATATTGCAATACGTGTTGTGAGGAACGAGATGAAGGTTCGATCGTCAGTTAAAACCATGTGTGACAAGTGCAGGATTATAAGAAGAAAAGGCACCGTTAGGGTGATCTGCGATAATCCTAAACATAAACAGAGACAAAAGTAATCGAAAGGTACTAATTATTTAAAAGGAAAAAGCTAAATGGCGAGGATAGCTGGAGTTGATTTGCCGAATAACAAAAGAGTGGAGATTGCGCTAACATATATTTACGGGATCGGAAGAACCCTGGCCAGGAGAATTGTCGATAAATCGGGTGTGGACCCCGACACTCGTGTTTCCAAACTTACAGATGTGGAAATCGCCAATTTAAGAGGAATTATTGAAAAGGATTATAAGATCGAGGGTGAGCTCAGGACAGAGGTCTCCATGAACATAAAGCGGCTTATCGACATCGGCTCATACAGAGGTTTACGGCATAGAAGGGGGCTCCCACTGAGAGGTCAGCGCACGCGCACGAACGCGAGAACCAGAAAGGGTAAGAAAAAGACTGTAGCAGGACGGAAAAAGTAAAAGGAGTGTGAAATTGGCGAAAGCAACCAAAACAAAAGTAAGAAAAAAAGAGAAAAAAAATATAGCAAGCGGTATAGCGCATATTCAGGCAACGTTCAACAACACTATCATTACAATTACTGACACAAAGGGCAACGTCATCTCGTGGTCGAGTGCCGGGAGTCTGGATTTCAGGGGAGCTAAAAAGAGCACTCCTTTTGCCGCGCAGATGACTGCTGAAGACGCGGCAAAAAAAGCAATGATACACGGTCTTCAGGAAGTTGACGTATACGTGAAGGGGCCTGGCGGCGGGAGAGAATCAGCGATCAGAACACTCCAGGTAGTTGGTTTAAAGATCAACATGATCAAGGATGTTACGCCGATTCCTCACAATGGCTGCAGGCCGCGGAAAAGACGAAGGGTTTAAGAGAAACAGTAGTATATACAGATAATTTTGTATTAAACGGAGGATTCAATGGGGAGGTACTTAGGACCTTCATGCAGGTTATGCAGAAGAGAAGGTATGAAGCTGATGCTTAAGGGTGACAGATGCCTGTCAAACAAGTGCGCTGTCATGAAAAGGAAGTTTCCGCCCGGTCAGATACCTAGAAGACGAGCAAAAGTTTCCGAATACGGCATGCAGCTGAGGGAAAAACAGAAAGTAAAAAGATACTACGGCCTCATGGAGGACCAATTTAAAAGGTATTTTGAAACCGCGTCCGGAAAAAAGGGAATTACCGGTGAAATACTGATCACACTGCTTGAGCAGCGATTGGACAATGTCGTGTTTCGGATGCATTACGCTTCATCCAGGAAAATGGCGAGACAGCTGGTAAAACACGGGCACATCACAGTCAATGGAAAAAAAGTGGATATTCCCTCATACCTTGCAGGCGAAGGCGACACGGTTGAGGTAAAGGAAACAAGCAAGAAGATAATTCCAGTCCTGGAAAGCATGAAGAATATCTCAAGGGTCGGGACAGTGCCCTGGCTGGAAGTAGATCCCGACAAATTAAGCGGCAAATTTATGTATATACCGAAAAGGGAAGAGATAGATCTTCCCGCCAACGAACAGTTGATTGTTGAGTTTTATTCAAAATAACGTAGGGGTTCTATAAAAATGGCTCATAAAAATCTCTTGAAGGGAATGAAAAGGCCGAGGTCAATAGCCATTGAGCATGAAGAGAAAAGTAAAAATTTTGGCCGGATAATAGCATCTCCTCTCGAAAGAGGATACGGAACAACTCTGGGAAATACATTGAGGAGGACTCTTTTATCCGCTCTGCAGGGTTATGCGATAGTCGCGTTACGCATAGAGGCATATGACCCTGAAAAAGACAGCATGCGGCTCATTACAAATGAGTTCGACACCATCCCCGGCATGGTTGAGGATACTATTGATCTTATTTTAAATCTGAAAAATCTAAGAGTAAAACTGGAAGACGATATCGAAACAAGGACCATAACGATAGAAAGCGAAGGCCCCGGTGAGCTGAAAGCCGGTGATCTCGCGGTTGATGATAATATTATTATATTTAATCCCGACTTACATCTTGCTACATTGGCTGAGGACTGCAAGATCGCGATGGATGTACAAATTAATTTTGGCCGAGGATACGTCTCTTCCGAAGCGAATCTTGAAAACATCGAAACAATCGGAACAATTCCTATTGACGCACTTTTTTCTCCAATAATCAAGTGTAACTTCAACGTTGAAAACGCCAGGGTCGGGCAAAGGGGCGATTACGACAAACTCGCTATTGAAGTTTGGACTGATGGGAGTATTCTTCCCGAAGACGCTGTGGCTGATGCGGCAAAGATAGTTAAGGATTATCTGGTGCATTTCATAAACTTCAATGAGGAATTTGAAGACGACGAAAACGAGACCAATGAAGAGCTTGAGCGCCTTCAGACAGTTTTAGAAACTCCGGTTGAGGAGCTCGAACTGTCTGTCCGCTCCTCGAACTGTCTCAGAAATATTAATGTAAAGACCATTGGAGACCTGGCGGAACTAAGCGAAGATGAGATTTCAAAAACGAAAAACTTCGGTAAAAAATCTCTTCAGGAAATAAAAGAAAAACTTCAGGAATACGACTTGAATCTCGGATTTAAAGAATACATTGAACAGAAAATGGACATGAAGGAAGTGGAGAAATAAAATGAGACACATGAAACGGGTAAAGAAGTTCAACAGGACAAGAGGGCATAAAAGGGCCATGTTCTCAAACATGATGATCTCATTATTCGAATACGGCAGGATAAAGACTACCACAACCAAGGCTAAAGAATTGAGAAGGTTGAGTGAAAAGATCATAACCAGGGCAAAGGAAAATACACTGCATAACAAGAGAATAGTGATGAGCAGGATCAATAACAGGTATATTGTCGCGAAACTCTTTGACGAAATCGCTCCGGTTTATAAAAATGTAAACGGCGGATATACAAGAATGTATAAACTGGGATCCAGACCCGGGGACGGGGCCGAGTTGTCCCTCATTGAACTTATAGACGTTAAAAACAGCGATTAATAAAGGTAACAAGGGAGTTGTAAAGAGAAAGTATTATATCATCCCTGAACAACTCTATGGTAAAAATCACCCCTTTCTCTCAACTGGTTAGTATTATCTTTTTTATTGTTTTTGCACTTCTTTCCGAATCCTTTGCAACGATCCTGGTGCAGTTGATATTTATTAGCTTTTCGTTTTTATTATTAAAGGGAAAATGCAGCGATATTATTACAACGGATTATCTTCGATTGATCCCGATAATAATATTTATCTTTGTACTGAATGCCTCCCGGGGCGGAGGAGAAATTATTTTCAAAGCAGGCCCTTTTGTTTTACTAAAACAGGGCATATTCAGGGGGCTCTATTATGCGGCCGTGGTCACCGAACTTTTTATGATGAGTAGATTGATGACAAACGGTTTTACTCCCGATCTGCTGATCTCGACTTTTTACACGATCGATCGGCATGTTTTTAAAATATTCAGGCTAAAAAGAGAAAAGACGGGGCCGGACAAACACAGCTTTTTTCTTGTGCTGTATTATGTCTTGAAAATATTTCATATAGTTTACTCTGAATTAAAATTATTTTTCAAAGCGGGAAAAGGGTCTTTAAAGGAAAAAACTGTCCTGTTTTTTAACACCGTTTTCAGAAAATCTCTCGATGAATATGAGAAGTTTAACGATGTATCGGTATTTACCATAAAACCTGTATTTTTTGATTACCTGTTTTTGTCCGGGCAGGCTTTCTGTTTGTCCTCTGTAATTTTTATTAAACCATGGATGTTTTGATGCTGATTGAGGAACTTGCAAAAAAGAGTAAAAATGAGATCGAGCAGACAATGCACTTCTGGGGATTGACAGAAAGCGGGAGCCTGAACGATATCACAGGCGTTATCGGGCAAAAGAGAATCTTTGCCGGCAGTCTTCTTAAACTCAACCAATCAGAGCACCTTTTACTTCACACTCTTTTTATCAACGATTCTGTTTGTATAAAAGGGGAACTGGAGAACAGTTTCAAGACAGGCGTCCACCTCGATGAAGTAATAAAAAGCCTCCTGGAGAAATCTTTTATTTATTTGCGAAAAGACAGGGGATTGCTGACTGACAGGCACGATAAAATTTATCTTTTTCCCGCAATTGTTGAAGCGTTGAAAAGTTTCCGTATGTTCGATGAAGAGGCTCTCAGGGAACATCTCATGAACCTGCAGCATCCAATGATTATCCTGAGTAAAAAGGTCCCCGAAAGACTGGAGAAACTGATCCTAGCCGGGTGGGTTGCGCTGCTAAATGAAAGTGATGATGACCGCCTTTCAGTGCTCTATAAGAAAGGACTGGTAGATATTGTACTGGCGGAAAAAAACCTGTCATTTATGCCCTTGTGGGTTGTAACGGAAAAAGTTTCAAAGTATGTAGACCAGGGTTCGGACAACCTGCACTACAGATCGAATTTATATTTCAACAACATAACAAGCATAGCGGACTGCCTTTTACACATGCCTTTGAAAAAAAAGTATTTTAGAAAAAACCTCGGAACCTGTCTGAACAGGCTTCCCGAAAACACTTACAGCGCGGATAGGTACCTTCGGGAGTTAAAGTATCTCGAGATAATCAAGAAAACTGATGATGCTGTTTCTTTAGACGCGTCATTTGCATTGAGCAGTTTTGACAAAAAATTAGCTCTGTTGAAAAACAGGATGATAGATGACGAAAAACAGGCCCTGGAATGTGTCGAAAATAAGGGGCAGTGCAGTAAAATTTATGTTACTTCAGCTATAATGATGAACAAAATAATAAAAAAGGTTTTTTATGAAAACCCTGAGGAACTAAACGGCTGCTCTACGACGCTGGTGGATGACCTGACCTTCAGAGGATTTCTTCTGGAGGATTTCAGCGGTTCGTTTGTCCGGCCCAATTCCTTTGATGCCAGGAAACCCGAAAAAGACTCCGTTATTGTTAATACGGACTTCGAAATATTGATTTTTTCCGAGCGTATCCCGCAATATGTGCTGTATGTATTAGCGGGATTTTCTAATGTGATGCAGAACAGTGAAATAATAAAACTTAAGATAGACCGTTTTTCGGTATCGCGCGGGATAGCTTATTCCGGAGATATCGAACTGTTTATTGATATTTTGACAGACGCGTCGAAAGGGCAGATCAGCAGCAATGTTATAAGCGCGGTCAGAGAATGGTCTCTTTCCTTCCTGGAAGTTGATGTAAAGGACCGTTTTATAATCAGGATCGATTCACCGGATACAAGGTTCAGATTGTTCCACAACAGGTACATACAGTCAATTGTTGAAGAGGAAACCGAAAAGTTCCTTGTGCTTAAACCCGATGCGGATATTAACCAATTGAGACTGGAATTGCGGAAAGAAAACATATATATAAAATTACCGGAGTAAAGAACCACCTGCAAAGCAGGTGCGCGTTAATTCCAGAAGCCCGGAGTACTTTTTGTTTCTATTTTCCCGTTTTCAGTGCTGTATATTATATAACCTTTAATGGTGTTTTCGGATAAAAAACTAAACCCGGTTTTACTTCCCATTGTGAAAACCGCAGTGGCAGCGGCATCCGCGAAGGCGGTGTCTTGTGAGAGAATTGTCACGCTTTTACAGTCGCTGAAGGGATAACCTGTTTTCGGGTTGAATAGGTGACTGTATTTGACCCCGTCTTCGATAAAGAACCTTTCGTAATCTCCGGATGTCACAATTGCTGTATTTGTTTTCTCGATTATTGCGTTAAAACTGCTCGTATCAACAGGGTCCTGGATGGCGATCTTCCATTTCTTTTTATCACGGTTAAGGCCGCTTACATATATATCTCCACCCGCGTTTATTAAAAAATCAGTATACCCGCCGCGCTCAAGCTGGTCCCTTATCAAATCTATGATCTTTCCTTTTGCTATTCCCCCGAGATCGAATTTTACATACAGAGGTTTTTCTATTCTGTCTTCGTATATTGTAACTTTTTCATATCCTACGGTTTTCAGGGTTTCGAGAATTTTATCATCTCCGGGAAAAGAGGGATTATCTGTGTCAAAGCCGTAAAGCTGCACAATAGGCAGAATCGTTGGATCGAAATAACCGCCGGTTAATCGGGCAAAATCGAGAGATTCTATCAAAAGAGAGAAGAGCTCGTTTTCATTTTTTTTCAGGATCCGGGTGGAATTGTTGAATTTATTGAGACTTCCGGACTCAGGCCTGTGGTCAAAAATAATTTCATATTCTTCGATTTTTTTAAAAACGCTTTCGACTACATTTTCCGCTTTTACACTTTCACTTTTACTCGAGATGATATTAATCTGGACAAATGTTCCCAGCGCAATTTTTGTTTTTGAAATTTCAATACGGCTTTTTGAGCAGGACACGAATGCCAGAACAGCCGGTAATAGCACAAGGAATTTCGAAAAAGTTAATTTATTCATTTTTAAAGGTATTTATTGATGTTTTGAGTTCTCAGAAGAGGTACCGGCGGCGGGTGCCTTTTGAAACAGGATTTTTTGGCAAGCTCGATAATGTTGTCGATATCTTTTGAGTTATACCCTTCAGCAATTGCTTCTTCCCTTGTAAAACACTTCTCAAAAAGCAGATATAAAATTGAATCAGCCTTTTGATACGCTATGCCGAGTTCTTCTTCATCTGTCTGCCCTTCCCACAGGTCGGCAGTGGGCTTCTCGTTTATGATTTCATCAGGTACACCAACCATATTAGCCATTTCCCATACCTGGGTTTTATAAAGGTCGCCGAGCGGCTCGATTGAACAGCCTCCATCGCCGTAAACAGTAAAATATCCGAGGAGAATTTCAGTTTTGTTCCCGGTGCCCATAACAAGACCCTTGAATTGAGAAGCTGTGTCATAAAGTGCGATCATTCTCGTTCTGGCCATAATATTCCCAAGACGAATGCTTGTAATATTTTCGAATTGTTTTTTAAAACTGTCCACAATACCTGTTATTTCATGGTACCTTATCCGTCCTCCTTTCAATTGGGCCAGTTTTTCGGCGTTTCCTTTAAAACTTTTCTTTGAAGTTTTATAAGGCATGATGACACCAATCGTGTTCTTTTCGCCGAAAGCTTCACAGGTAAGAGAGTATGTCAGGGAGGAATCCACACCCCCGGAAAGCCCGACAACACCGGTTTTGTGACCGGAATTGTAAGCGTACTTCTTTATAAATTCAACAATTTTGTCCCTGTACTCTTCAAGTGTTGCTTTATCGGTCTTTATCATTTTAGTGACCCGTTAATTTTAGTATCCGTTCAACCGATATTATTAAATCAGTAGCCTGACAGGTTTTGGGGGAGAGCATAGCAAGCTAATCGGTTACTATTCAGATTATATGCCCCCCCGGGAGCTAATTGGTTCCTGGTGACAACTTCGTTCACGACTAAGCCGGACAGGCCCGGCCACTCCGTGTTTTATACGGCGTGGTACCTGGAACTAATTATCAAGCATAAGTTCTGAAATGTCCTGTTTTGTGTATACCTCTTTTATGGGTATGCCATCTCCGGTAATATAACGTTTGCTATTGCCTTCAATAAGAATACTCAGTTTTGTGACTTGACTTATGTCAAAAGAAGTAAGAAGGACCTGATAAAGTTCAAGCCGTATTGCTTCTATTCCTGAATAATTTTCCTCAAATTTATTATCGAAATTCAGGGTCAAATGCCCGTTTTGAATACTGGCGGAAATCAACTCAGTATCGTCGGGAATGAAGCTGGTCATACCCTTACGTTTTTCATTTTCAGTGGGCCCGTTCATCAAAGCCTCTATAGTTCTTGTGATCGGTGAGTCTTTAAACTTAACGGTTCGATGAACAGGAGCCGGTTTTGCCGTGCCGTCTTCTTCATTTATTTTCACGAAGTACAGTACAGCTTTATATTCCTTTGTCTTTATATCATTTTTTGTCGGGGACCTGGGTTGGTCCTTATCGGCGCCTGTCTTTTTTATTTTAGAAGGTTTTTTCTCCGGTTCAGATTTCCCGGTTTTTACGACGTTTTCACCTGCTGAGTTCGGTGCCTCTGCTTTACTCCGCTCTTCATTTCTGTCGGGTTTTGCAGCGGTGTCTTCTTCAAAGGCTGCTTCAGCCTCGGGTTCTTCGGCCTGCGTGATTTCAGCCTTGTCAGTCGTTTCGGTTTCTTCTGTTTTTTTAAAAGCTTCGGTTATGGGGTTGTTTTTTACAAATTTAAAAGCTTCTTTTAAGTTGCCCCTGCCCTTATATATAAAAATAACAATGATTACGAGAAGGATAAAAAGCCAGAACAAACAGCCTGTTTTTCCCATCCTGGTTCTTCTTCTCTGTGCCATTTTAGGGAATATAGGTTTCAAACAATCATTTGTCAATATAAACAAACTTAGATTATTTTATTTATTAGAGCTATAATAAATTATGGGAGTTTCTAAAAATTTAATATTGCGAATAATTCAAAGGATACTTAAACTACTTGAAAGTATGGATTGATTTTACCGGAACAATCAGAGTACGTCGAAGCACAGCAATTATAAAGGGACTCTTTATATCTGTAGTTTTATGTTTCGTCCTTTTTACATCCTGCCGGAAAGAAAAACCATCGATTGTTTTGAGTATCAACGGCAGGCCGCTTATAGTGGAAATCGCGCGCTCCAAGAAACAAAGGCAGCAGGGACTCATGCACAGAGATAAACTTGATTGGAACACCGGGATGCTGTTTATTTTTGAAAATGACAAGGTTCTTTCATTCTGGATGAAAGACACAAAAATACCATTATCAATTGCTTTTATAGACAAATATGGTAAAGTTACCGATATATTTGATATGAAACCCTATTCTTTAGAAGCTGTGACATCGACCGAAAAGTGCAGGTATGCGATAGAGGTTAATAAAGGATTCTTTGAGGAGAGCGGTCTGGCTGTGGGAGACACGGTTGATCTGCGAATGGTCAAATAAGGATTTTCATATCAGGATCGTATTAAGGGACCGGAAGATAAATTGTATACAAGGAAAGTTTTATTAACGCTCATCGCCTTTATCCTGGTATTTTCCGCTCATTCACTCATCGCGGCGCCGACAAGAAGGGTGCTGATCTATTTTTTCAAAGATATCACCGGCGATGAAGAGTTCATGGAGCTGAACTATCAAATTCCTTTTTATTTTTACAGTCAGATAAACAGGGAGATAAAAGGGAAGAAATTTATTCTGATCGACAGAGAAGGGCTTGAGGTTTACCGAAAAGATAAAACCCGTGATCTCTGGGATGAAGCGGTCCTGATGAATATTGCCAGGAGAAAAAACATCGATGACATAATATACGGTGTTTTTTTTATCCAGAATGGTAAACCTGTGATCATGGGTAAAATATTTCACGCGAAGAGCGGTTTGATGCTTGACATTACCGAAAAGGAAACTGATTATAACGATCTCGTTAAAGACATTGAAAACCTGAGTGTAGATGAGATCGCTGCCCATTACAACGAATTGAAAGAAAAGAGAACCCGGGGGTATAACCCAAAACTTTCCCGCATGGTGCAGAGTGAGGTGAAAGACACGTGGTTTTTTCTGCAGAATTCGATGGGGCCCTATTTTCCAATAGGCACCTGGGCGGACCTTTACCCCCCCGGATTTTTTTATGAGCTGACATTTGTCTATTTTCCGAAAATGAACATTGCCCGTCTCGGGATAGGTATCAATACGAATATTATTGATATGGAAAGAAAAGGAAGTGCCACGCTTGTCGATTCAAGCATTACGGTGCTTTCAGTCGGTGCGTCTTTTCAATACTCGTTTCGACTTGGAAAAATATTTGAAACACTTTTGCTGGATCTAAACGTGGGACTTGCCCAGTCCTACATGTTTCAGAAAAATATTAGGAGTCAGTCGAGCGACCTTTATATTAAAGGCGGTGTAAATCTGGTATTAAATCCCTTTGCGGATATGCACCTGTCTTTAAAAGTCGGGGTGTTTTCTGTTGACTACAAGGAAAACCCTATGGACGGTGTGTTTTGTGAAATCGGTATAATGGGTTTCTGATAATTAGATAAATAAATGAACCGAGGTTTTTATGAAAAAGGCTTTTATCGTAATAATGACCTGGTTTTTTATCATAACGGGGATTCCCGCGTACACCAAAGGTCCATACGAGCTCTTTATCAGTACGGATCCGGTAAAGGCCGATGTTTTAATCAATGGAGTGGAGGTGGGTGAAACTCCCTTGAGATTGAACAACTTCTCGCAGGATGCTTTCGAGCTGCAGATAGTAAAAGAAGGTTTTTTAGATATAGAAGAAGAGCTGACTTTAGGTGAAGAGCGCCGGGTGTTCCTGTTTTATACTTTGTCCCCTGAACACATAAAGATCACCTTCCATCAAAAGGAGCAGGATATCTATATCAACAATGAATTGGCCGGACAAACCCCTATATCGATCGGAAACCTGCCGAGCGGTACGTTTCGAATTGAGAAAAGAGAGGGCGGCATCGCTTTTTCCAGTGAAAGGTTCAGTTATTTGAGAAGAGCGACACTGACAGAATCAATTTTTACAGCCGGTCTTTTCGGTTTATCAATAGCGGGCAGTATTATTTACAGCGGCCGGACCGGACCGGAAGCCCAGGTGCTTGGAATTTCTTCAGCATTTTTCGGCGGTCTTTTGGGATACAATCTCCTGAAATTATATAAAATAAATACAATATACAATAAAGAAGTGAATGATATAACAGCGATCAATGTTGAATCCTTCAGGAGAGAAACCGCCCGCGACCTGTTTTCCAGGGGGATGGAACTGCTGGGTAACGAAAATTACGACGAAGCCCTGACCAAGTTCAGTTTTGTTGTGAACGTTTTTTCCGATTCAGAGTATGCGGCAATCTCTGTATACGAAATGGGTTACTGCTATTACATGAAAGAAAATTACGCGAAGGCGCTCGAATATTTTAGAAAATTCGTGTATGATTATCCTATATATGAATTTTTTAACTATGGCGTTTATTATCTTTTTGAGATCGCTTTGAACTACGGCCAGATCGAGCAGGTGTTGATCGACTACAACAATTTGAGGCCGGTATACATTGAGGATGAGAGCGGCGCTCTTTATATCGAATTCTATCGGATATTATCCGGGATCTTTACTGAAACCGGAGAAACCCATGAATATATATTATCGGATCTCCTGGATGAGCTGAATTATTATCTGGACAACATGAAAGATTCCGTTACCTATCCTGAAATATACTTAAGGAAAGGCAGGTTATTGTACGAATATCTTGACAGAGATGAGGGGCAGAGGATTCTCAATGACATCAAGGAGCAATATAATTACGACAAAAATTTAATGAGAGAAGTAGATATTATCTTAAATGGCTGATAAAATACTGTGTTTCAGTTTGAACGGGTTTTCACTTGCCGTAGAACCGGAGCAGATAGAAAAAATATTAATCAACAAGCACCCGACAAAGGACAACTTTGTCCTTGAAACAGGTGTTGAAGTAAAAAACCTTAAATCCTACATCCCGCTGCCGGATAGAGAGGAAGCGCTTTCAGACAACATAATGTTCGTTAAGGACCAGAAGGATTTTTACGGGTTCACGGTTGACCGCATCTCCGGGTATCTTAGACTGAAAAGTACGGAAAGAATACGCTCAAAAGTCGAAGGTTCACCCATCCTCTACTTTGTAAAAAACGAAAACAATTTTATTCCTGTCCTGGACCTCCATTTTATCACAAACAATGAAAACAGTATAACCAATACCGATATTGAAGAGATAATGAATTTTTCGCTGGGTTTAAAAGATACCTCCGAAGACCACGATGAAGTTTTCGACGAAGTCAGCGAGGATGAGATATACAAGTCGATCGAGGAAGAGATTAACAAAACAAAGACGACACATTTTGCGGACAAAATAATAGAGAGTGAAAAAAAAGGGATCGTACTCCCGCTGATCTTAAATATTTTTATCATTGTTGGGGTGACGCTCGGCCTTGTTTACTACATGATAGGAAATAAGTCCAAGGTGGAGGAGCAGGCCATAGGTGAAAGTGTCGCCGGTGTAGAGGAGGAGGTGATCAGGGAGATAAGAAGAAGATCGGAAAAGGAGGTAAAGGAGCAGAAGAAGAAACTGGAGGATGCAAGAAAACGAATGGAAGAGCTGCAGCAGGAAAAAGATTTTTTTCTCGAGAACCAGGACGAGATCCTGAAGCAAAGGGAGCTCGAACTGAATGAAGAGTTCCAGAGAAGCCTGGAAGAAGCGAGAAAAAAGTTATCCGAAAGCGATGTGACTAACTTTGACGAAGAGTTCGAGAAAGAAAGAGAGCGGCTGTACCAGGAATTTTTAAGCTCGAGAGAAGACGCACGAAGTGAAATGGTTGACGTAAAAGCGAATTATGAAAGCGAGCTCAGAGCAAAAGAGGCTGAAATACAGAATGAGGTCGATACATACAGCAAGCAGCTGGATGAAATAGAGCAAAAACTGCAGGAGGAGCAGGCAAAATTAAAAGAAGCCGAAGAGAGGGCCCAGACCGTTACGCAGCAGCAGCAGGAGTACATGACCTTTCGCAGACAGCTGAACATGGTTTATAAAAGCGCGCTCGGGAAATTTTCCAGACAGGATTATGAAAAAGGAATTGAGGAATTAAATACACTTGTGCCGATCATAGAAGCCGCAAAGCAGAAGAGAATAGGCGACGCGGAAGGACTGGAGGTCGAAGAAAACCTGGTTAAAAATATTTTATACCTTGCTGAAAGGGAGCAGAACAGGGTCGATCTAAACCAGATAGGCAGGGAAACATATGAAGCTGCCCTGACTTTCGAGAGCAGAGGACAGCTGGAAGAAGCGCTTTCCAGGTATTTTACAGTTTATACGCTGGGGAGCGACAGCGATTATAAGAACATATCCATGAACAGGGCGGAAATAATCATGGAGAAGCTCTACAAAGACCGTTCTGAAAGCGAGAGGGAGGAGCTGGAATCTAACGCTGACAATCTATTCCAGAGAGCCATGCTGTACAAAAGCGCAAAAGAATATGACGGGGCGATCCGGAACCTCGAAGAGATCCTAACCTCATACCCCGCGACGGAAAAAGCAAAAACATCACTCGATGAAATAATCGTGCTCAATAACCGGAAGGCCCTGCTGGAAAAAGAAGAGGAAAACGAGAAACTCAACCGACAGGCCCAACTGATGATGAAGGATGCCGAGAACTCTTTTGAAAACGGCCAGCTGTTGGAAGCGATAAGCAAGTATGAAGAAATAATCAGGAATTTTAAAGATTCCGATCAAATGGGTAACGCCCTTGCTGAAATTGTGAACATCAACAAGCAGATGAAGGGTCTTCAGACAAAACCATCATTTGCCAGGTCCAGTGGTGCGGCAGACAGCACGGGGGTCGTCGTTCAGGTTTTACCCGGGAATACTGTACTGTTCAACCTGGGAAGTGAAGAGGACATTAAAAAAGGCGACGTGCTTCAGATATTTCGCAATGAAGAAAGCGGTATGGAGTTTATCGGAAGTTTGCAGATATACTCCGTGAACCCGAAGACCTCAAAAGGAAGAATAGTGTACTACGAAAAAAAAGTCAAGATCGGAGATGTGGTTTCTTTTTAAGTCGATCGGCCGGGTGTAAAACCTGTTACGGGATGAAAGGCACGGGGAACCGCACTTTGATAAACTGCAGGAAACCGCTTTCGAGATCGTCCACAAATAGTATCCCGTAGCTTGCCTTTATCTTCAACGAAGTATCGTCCCAGGCAAAGTATTTTATTTCGAGACCCGCGTTGATTAGATAATGGACCTGCCAGGAAGTAGTGTTGTTTTCGTTTGACCTGATAACGTCGAAACCGCTTCCGATAAAAGGCTGTAATGCAAACTTTTTCTTTTTGAATAGAGATATCCGGTATGAAAGATCGATTGTGAGAGGGATCGAGATAAAATAATTATTGGCGCCGATCTGATTGACCGCAACTCCTGCTTCATATGTAGTGTACATATTTTTCGAGTTGAAAAAAAACGTAAATAGAGGGCTTTTCAACCCTAAGTACGCGCCTCCGTATAGACCCATCTTTAATTTAGGGAGGTTGGCGGTCGGAGACGCAAGGTCCGTAGGGGTGTACATGTAGTTCATTATTCCCACGGAGATATCTATTTCGGGGTCATAATCGGTAATAGCGCCGAACCCGGTCCACGGAAGAATCCAAAGATATCCGGCAGTGAGAAAAACCAGAGGGACCAATAAAAACGGCCTGATGATTTCACTTTGTCTTCGCGGTATAAACCCCATCCCAATCCTTTCCCGGCGGATCTTTGATTAGATCTTCACAACGGTCAATATAAATGCTGCTTGGCGTGTCTTTCCCCATGATATCCCTGCATTGGGTGAAAAGTTTTTCTGCCCCGTTGAAATTTTTTCGTCTGTACAATTTTATGCCTTCATCAAAATAGTCGTATCCTTCCGTTTGACCTGGAGTTGTATTTTTATACGGTTCGTAGATCTTTACAGGTTTGTTTTTACCTTTTACTCTAACTAAATCTATCTTTCTTGCTTTAATAGTATCCCTCGACTCCAGGTATGTGAACTCGCTGATGATAAGGGGCACTCCGTACATCTTTGTAAGCCCTTCCAGACGGGACGCCAGGTTCACGGCGTCACCAATGCAGGTGTATTCCAGTTTCTGGTTGGAGCCTATGTTTCCTACGACGA
>DRHN01000103.1 GCA_011049595.1 Spirochaetota bacterium
AGACAACTTTAAAGAATTCAAATCGAACTCGGTAGGTTAATAATTACCAAATGCCCGAAATAAGTCGATTTTTAGGAATCATAATTTATATGTATTATAAAGATCACTCGCCTCCTCATTTCCATGCAGAATACAACGAATATTCAATTACTGTTGAAATAGAGACGGGAGTAGTAGAGGGAAGATTTCCCAAACGAGCTTTGAGTGCTATATTAGAATGGTTAGATATTCACAGAAATGTATTGAAAACTGATTGGCAATTAGCTATTGATAGAAAGCCATTTAATAAAATAGAACCCTTGGAGTAAATAATGAAATACCACATTATAGAGGCCAAATACATTAATAACTATAATATCTGGTTAAAATTCAAAGATGGGTTTGAAGGTAAAATGGATTTTAGCGATGAATTTGATGGCCCAATATTTGAACCACTAAAAAAAATTAAATATTTCAAGTCTTTTATTATTGAGGGTAATACAATTTGTTGGGATAATGGTGCAGATTTTGCTCCAGAATATCTTTATCAGTGTATTAAAAATAGGACTGCGACAGTTGCCAACAGATGATTTTTTTCCATAGTTCGTGTCCTGTTCTCCTCCCCCGGCCGGACTCGAACCAGCGACCCGATGATTAACAGTCATCTGCTCTACCAACTGAGCTACAGGGGAATATTTCTAATTTGAAATATATATCAAAAATATTGTAAGTCAAGTTAAAATAAATTTCAAAATTAAAGATGACTTGGTCTTTATTCCCAATTAAGAACCCGAATAACTATCATTATTATTTTGCCATCGACATAAAACCTGTATGCGGATATATTATCTTATGTAATGTTAAAATCTGTTCTCTGCGGCGCTTTCGCGCTGGCACTTTTACTATTACCTTCAGCCCTTTTCTCCTTCACAAGAGAAAACTGGCCAACGTACATGGGCAACCAGTACCTCACCGGGAACAACGATGGTATCATCCCGGAAGGGGAGGGGGTTATATGGAAGTTTGAGTCAGCGGGGAGCCTTTTCAACCCTGTGGGGGTTAACGACCGTGTGTACGTCGTGTCGACAGACAACTTCCTGTACAGTCTTGACATGAAAACCGGCAAACTCCTTTGGAGCTTCAGGGCCGAAGGGCCTCTCACAAGAATGGTTGTTGTAAATGAGGGCAGGGTGTATCTTCCGGCCGGCCGGTATATTTACTCTATAGACGAGGAATCCGGCGAAGTGATCTGGGGCAGGCGCGACCCGAGCTTCGGTTTTTACGGGACCCCGACTGTAGCAGCTGGCAGGATATTTTACGGCAACAGAAAGGGGTTTTACGCGCGGGAGCTTGTGAACGGGCACATTTTGTGGGAGAACAAAAAGATATTCACGTACGGCGGGTTCCCGTCCTACTGGCACGACATGGTTTACACGATTTCAAAGGAGTTCCAGAACGACAACGCGAGGCTTGTGGCGCTGGACCAGTTTGACGGGTCGGTCAGGTGGGAGACGGTTCTTACGAACACCCCGACCATATTCTCGCCTGTGGTGTACAACGAAAAGATCTACCTGACGTTCGGAGAGCAGTTGTCGGTTTTTAACGCTGAAACAGGCGAAAAGCTTTTTGAAATATTTTTTCCCGATTCCGCGGCTTCACACCCGGTGTTTTCGAACGGTATGATCTTTCTTTCTCTGGCCGATGGGTCTATACTGAAGATAGACCCTGAAACCGGGGAATACGGCACCTTGTACAAAACAGCGTTCGGTTTGAGGTTCGCTGTTGTGGGCAGCTACCTTTTTATACCGGTAAAGGAGAGAGAGGGCGGGTTTGTGGTTGTGGATTCCAACACCGGGGAGCTTGTGAGGAGGGTTCTGACCGGGGGCGGGGAATCCTCCACTCTTACGGTGAGCAGGGGGATCACTTTCGTGCCTTCTCTGAATGCACTTTATGCTGTGGGAAAGGGTGTGTTTTTTGCCAGGGCGCCGACGCGGGATTTTAAACCGTCCGCGGGGGCTGATGAAAAAAAGATCGCTAAAAAGGACCGGGCCGAAAAAGATCCCTCCAAAATGGATCCTTCGGGAAAGGGCAGCGGGGCTGCCCTGCAGGACGGGGAGACGGGGGCAGGCGATACTGGTGAAGATGACGGCACAGGTACCGGTACGGGCATTGAATACGCGACTATAAAAGGTGAAGTGAAGGACAGTGAGACTAAAAAACCTCTTGGGGGGAAGGTTGAAGCCACCACAAAGCTCGAAAGCGGGGAGATTATAAGCAACGAGGAGGCGTTTTCGGACGGTACTTTTGAGATCGATATCCCGAAGAAGGGGCAGACAGACCTCACGGTGTCATCGAGCGGCTACACCTTTGAGACAATAACCCTGCCCGATGAAGAGGCCATCGATGACCTTTCTACAGAAGGGCTTGAGGTTTCACTTCCAAAAGCCGTAAAGGGCACAGGCTTCACGGTCGACTCTATCCACTACGAAACAGGGAGCGCGAACCTCGAGCCTAACTCTATCCCGACGATGAACAAATTGCTTGAAATGATGAATGAGAACCCTGATATTAAGATAGAGATAGGGGGCCACACCGACTCGACCGGCAGCTCCCGGGTCAACATGAGGCTTTCGGAGCTGAGGGCGGAAGCCGTGGCATCGTGGCTTATACAGAACGGTATGTTGTCAAAGCGGATTACGACAAAGGGCTATGGTGACACCGAGCCGGTCGCGGACAACGACACAGAAGAAGGTAGAATAAAAAATCGAAGGACGGAGATAACTATAAAAGATGACTAAGAGAAAATTATTAAAGATAATCAGGAGATAACTTTAAAAGATGGCTAAAAGATCAAACCTGCTGGCGCTCATACTTGTGCTGGGTGTGGGGGTGCTTCTGACCTACCTGCTTTTCTTTCGTTTTCACATACTATTTATTTTTCTGCTCTTCCCACTGATCATGGTCGGGTCTGTTTTAAGCAGGCTTTTTCGCTCCTGGAGGGACGCGGGTGGCTCAGGGGGACCTGAGGGCAGGAGCCAGGAGGCCCGGGGGCAGGAGGGCAGGGAACGCTTGTACCCCAAAAATCGGAAAGAATACTATAAAAAAGATTACAAAGTTTATGAAGAGGATGAAGAAGAAGAAACCGGGGACAAAAGATGAAAAGGACATTCCCAACGGCTGCTGAAAACATTTCCCGAATAAAGAACAGACCAGGGGAGACAAAAAAATTGAACAAAGGGGACAAATAAAAACGCTATGTTAAAGCGTTCCACTCATCCCAGTCGATATTCCTTCCGGGGTAACCGGGGTTTTTGAAGGGCCATCTTTCCCGGAGCCATTTTTTTACCGTTTCACACAAATACGCGTCCAGCCTGTTTTTAACCTCGCTCTGTCTTACCCACATGATGACCATCGAGTCGTAGACCGAGTTCGGGGAGGGGCAGATATAGACACACCCGGTACATTCGCTCTCATCCGGGCTCATGACCGTGTACGCGAAGGACGATCTTATCTGGAACTTTTTTTGGTGCCAGCCGAGGTCTACCAGGTCCTGCTCCAGTGTCAATTCATCTGACGGCCAGTTACTTTCAGGCCCGAACACCCCCTGCAGGTGGGCGATGCTTGTCATCACTGCATCGTAATCTTTTTCAACGTCATTTACCGTCAGCATCCTGAGCCGGACGCGTTCATTTTCAAACAGTTCGGGCACCTGAAAATCATCGAGTACAAGTTTCCGGTTCATGTTTTCTCCTGATTGTCACAAAAGACCCTTGTATATTACCCTTGTATATTAAACCACGGACCGGACTGCGGCATTGCGCGTGCCGGATCAACTGCCGCAGGCAATTCTTTTTAACGCGATATAAACTCACTAACGATATTTACAAATTCATCAGGGTATTCTACAGGCGGGACATGCCCGCATTTGTCGAATATGTGCAGTTGAGAGCCCGGTATTTTTTCGTTTGCTGTGTACGCGTACTCGACCGGGATCAGGGGGTCCTGTTTGCCCCAGATTATCAGTGTCTGCTTTTTTATGGACCCGAGCCCGCCAAGTATAGCTTTATATACCCGCGGGCGTATCCCTCTGACCCCGC
>DRHN01000104.1 GCA_011049595.1 Spirochaetota bacterium
TCGCGGCTGCGATGGCATTTGGATTGGGGGCAATAGGGGCCGGTGTGGCTATAGGTAATGTGGGTGCCGCTGCAATGGGTGCGATTTCAGAAAAACCGGAAATTGCGGGCCAGGCGCTGATATTTGTAGCGCTTGCGGAAGGCCTTGTTGTCTTCGGGTTTATCACGGCTCTTCTGATCCTTGGAAAGGTGTAGCGAGACCATGAAGTATTTTATCATAGGAGATGAGGACGCGGTACTGGGTTTCGGCATGGTAGGGGTGCAGGGGCAGGCCGCTGCAACCCCGGATGATGCGAAAGAAGCATTCGACCGGGCCATTTCTGACAAAGATGTGGGTATTATAATAATAACCGAAAGGATAGCCGGGCTCATCCGATCGGCAATTGACAGGTTCCTGTTCAAAGAGGCTTTCCCGTTAATAGTCGAAATTCCTGATCGTTCGGGCGCGGTTTCAGGGAGGATTGGAATACGTGAGATAGTGACCGCTTCCATAGGTTTAAAAATATAGCAGGAGGTGTATGCGCTTTGGCACATCCGGATGATGAAAAACACCCGCTGATTTCAGGTATTGAAAGCAACGCATTTGCAGAAGTGGAAAAAATAAAAAAGGAAGCTGAAATTCAGTCAGCTGAGCGAAAAAAATATCTTGATAAACAGGTTGATTCCATATTAAGGGATGCTGAAAAAAAGGCTCGCACTGAATCGGATGTTATAAAAAACAAGTTGCTTTCGGGTGTGGATGTCGAGATCAAAAGAAAAGAGCTGCGTTCAAGAGATAAAATGCTAAATGAAATACAGGAACGTATCAAAAAGGAGCTTAGCTCTTTAATAGGCAAAGAAGAATATCGAGAGGTTCTTCTGAACTGGATCAGCGAGGCCGCGATCGGGCTCGGCGTCGACCATGCTTTAGTTAGCGCTTCGGTAGATGAAATGGGCATTATTGACAGAAGCCTCCTTACCGGGGCTGAAAAGAAGGTAAAAGCCATTACCGGACGAAGCGTGAGTTTAAAATTATCGGGCGGTCCGGCCACCGGCTCCCAGGGGGTTATCCTTACAGCAGAGGATGGGCGGACAGCTTTTAACAACCAGGTGTCTGTGAGGCTGCTGAGAAAACAGAGGGAGATCCGTAAACTCATTTACCAAAAGTTGTATAATGATGGGTGACATTACTCTATACGGGGTACGAGCTTGTGCTGTTTTGAAGGTATAGGCCGGCCGGAAGCGCCGGCTGAAGTTTACTAATTAGTTCTTGGTGCCACGCCGTGCAGCACACGGAGTTGCCGGGCTTGCCCGACTTAGTCGTGGCCGAAGTTGTCACCAAGAACTAATTTTCAACGCGGGGAAATTGAATGGAAGAACGTGTGATCGGGCATGTCAGGCGCGTAAACGGCCCGGTAATAGAAGCAATTGGAATAACAAACGCGATGATGCACGAGCTTGTAAAGGTTGGTGAAGAAAAATTAATCGGAGAAATCAATAAACTCGAAGGCGACAGCGCCATAATACAGGTATATGAGGACACAACGGGTATTGCTCCGGGGAAACCTGTTTTCGGCGCCGGTATCCCTCTTTCCGCCGAGCTCGGGCCCGGGCTGATCGGAACGATATACGACGGAATTCAAAGACCCCTCGATGAAATAAGGGATCTGTCGGGTATATATATTGAGAGGGGTGTTCAGGTAGCCTCACTGAACAGAGATAAAAAGTGGAAGTTCGTCCCGGCTGCTGAGCCCGGAACCGCAGTTTCAGGGGGGACGATCCTGGGCTTTGTTCAGGAGACCGAAAGGGTTGAGCACAGGATACTTGTCCCTCCCAACGAGAATGGTGTGCTCGAGTCAATTGCCCCGGAGGGCAGCTACAGGGTGGATGAGCCTGTCGCGGTTTTAAGTACAGGAACTTCCGTGAAAGAGCTTACCCTTATGCAGCGTTGGCCTATAAGGGTCCCTCGGCCGGTAAAACAGCGCCTGGCCCCGACAGTTCCAATGATTACAGGCCAGAGGGTCATCGATACCCTCTTTCCGGTGGCAAAAGGCGGGACAGTGGCGATGCCCGGGGGGTTCGGGACCGGAAAAACAATGACACAGCAGGCCATCGCAAAGTGGTGCGATGCTGATATTATAGTTTACATCGGGTGCGGGGAAAGGGGGAATGAAATGACGGATGTGCTGACCGAGTTCCCGAATCTCGTGGACCCCCGGACCGGAAGGTCTTTGATGGAAAGGACCATACTTATTGCCAACACTTCGAACATGCCGGTTTCAGCGAGGGAGGCAAGTATATACACCGGAGTTACTCTCGCCGAGTATTATCGGGACCAGGGGTATCACGTGGCGGTCATGGCGGATTCTACTTCACGCTGGGCGGAAGCGTTACGGGAGCTGTCAGGAAGAATGGAGGAGATGCCCGCTGAAGAAGGGTTTCCGGCATACCTTCCGACGAGGGTGGCGGAATTTTATGAACGCGCAGGGTATATGAAAACGATGTGCGATAAAACAGGGTCGGTCACGATCATCGGTGCGATCTCCCCGCCGGGGGGAGATTTTTCAGAGCCTGTAACCCAGCATACCAAACGGTTTATCCGCTGTTTCTGGGCGCTTGACAGGGGACTTGCCAACGCGCGGCACTACCCGGCCATTTCATGGATCGACAGCTATACTGAATACCTTACGGACATCAGCGCCTGGTGGGGAAAAAACGTGAGCTCAGAATGGGAGAAAGACCGCGCCCTGATCATGGAGCTTTTACAGAAGGAAGTGCGCCTTCAGCAGGTCGTGAAGCTTGTGGGCCCTGACGCTCTCCCCGATTCGCAGCGGTTTGTCCTGGATGTCTGTACCTTGTTTAAAAATTCTTTTCTTCAGCAAAATGCGTTTGATAAAGTGGATATGTTCTCCACACTTGAAAAGCAGGTCAAAATGCTCCATGTGATACTCACGTACTGGCGCAGGGGCCGGGAAGCAATCAAACGGGGAGCCACACTCGTTAAGCTCAGAAGGATGAAAGTGTATCAGGATATTGCAAAAATGAAGTTTACGGTGCCTGACGCCGATCTGTCTGCGCTTGATAAAATCCAGGCGCGGCTTGAGCGTTCTATGGATCAGCTGGAGACAATATATGCCTGATAAGCGGGACCAGGATGAACGTTATAAAAGCCTTTTGAGCGGGCGTGAATACATCGGGATCGATAAGATCGACGGGCCTTTGATATTTGTGAGCAACACACATCCTGTCGGGTACCGTGATCTTATCGAGTGTATTGATTCCGAAGGAAACATCAGGTCCGGGATCGTGCTTGAATCGACAGAGGATTTTATTGTGGCCCAGATCTTTGAAGGGACCTCAGGCCTGACCCTGCCAGGGACAAGAGTGCGGTTTTCAGGTGAGCCATTGATGATATCTGTGTCAAAAGAGATGCTTGGACGTGTTTTCAACGGTCTCGGAAAACCCATAGACGAAGGCTCCCCCCCGAGGAGTGATATTGAGCTCAATGTGAACGGAATACCCATTAACCCCACGTCGCGTGAATATCCGCGTGATTTTATCCAGACGGGCATATCGGTGATCGACGGTATGAACACCCTTATCCGCGGGCAGAAACTGCCAATTTTTTCGGGTAACGGGCTCCCCCACAACGAACTTGCAGCGCAGATCACCCGGCAGGCGAAGATACTTGGTAAAGAAGGCAGTTTTGCAGTGGTTTTTGCTGCCATGGGTGTCAAGCATGATGTGGCCCGGTATTTCATTCAGTCTTTCGAGGACAGCGGGGTGCTTGAGGATGTGGCCCTTTTTCTGTCACTCGCGGATGACCCGTCAATCGAGAGGCTTATCACACCGCGCACAGCGCTCACGCTTGCTGAGCATCTGGCGTTCCGTGAGGAAATGCATGTACTTGTCGTGATGACTGATATGACGAATTACTGCGAGTCTTTGAGGGAGGTATCAACAATAAGAGGCGAAATACCCTCGCGTAAAGGGTACCCGGGCTATCTTTATTCGGATCTCGCCGAATTGTATGAACGTTCGGGAATGATAAAGGGAATCAGGGGTTCAATAACTCTGCTGCCCATTCTGACCATGCCGAATGATGATATCTCACACCCTGTGCCAGACCTGACAGGATATATTACAGAGGGACAGATAGTGTTTGAAAGAGAGATGCATGGCAGGGGTATTTACCCGCCCATAGCGGGTCTCCCGTCACTCTCGCGTCTCATGAAAGACGGTATCGGCGAAGGCATGACCCGTGAAGACCACCCTCATCTTGCAAGCCAGCTGTTTGCCGCGTACAGTTATGTAAAGGACGTGCGCAATCTGGCATCTGTTATTGGTGAAGAGGAACTTACGCCGCTGGACCACAACTATCTTGATTTCGGGGAGCGGTTCGAGCGGAAGTTCGTGTCCCAGAGTATTGTTGAGGACAGGACGATCGAACAAACTCTTGACCTTGGCTGGGAGGTCCTGCACGAGCTGCCTGTCGAGGAGCTGCATCGTATAACTGAGGAAGAAATAGACAAATATTACAGTGCATAAAAGTATCTCCGGTAGCGGGGGGAGGAAATGCAGCCGGATTAAACGAGCCGTACGGGAAAACAAATGTTAAATGTGGCACCTACCAAAACCAACCTTTTTAAACTTCGGGATGAACTCAAGTTTGCACGCCAGGGTTATGAACTTCTTGATCAAAAACGCAGTATATTGATCGTTGAGCTCATGACCATTGTTGACCAGGCTGCTGACTTTCAAAGCCGCGTAGAGGACGCTCTCGCAAAAGCCTACAAAACCCTCGAAAAGGCAGTTTTGAAAATGGGTAAACTCAAAGTCCAGAACTTGGCAGGCGCGATTAACATTGAGACAAATATCCGCATAGGTGCAAGGAGAGTAATGGGGGTCACTCTACCCATCGTTGACACCGATTTTCATGAAAAACCGCCGTATTTCAGCCCTATGGGGACCAGCTTCTGGATCGACAGCTCTCTGGAAGCCTTCAAATCCACTTTACTGCTTCTCGGGAAACAAGCAGAACTGAAAATATCGGTCCTGAGGCTGGCAAATGAAGTAAGAAAGACAATAAGAAAGGTAAACGCTTTGGAAAAAATTGCCATTCCGGATCTTAAAGATACTGTTTCCTATATAGAAGGCCGGCTGGAAGAGACCGAGCGAGACATGCTTGTACTGATGAAAATAGTAAAAGAGCGTCTGGAAGTAAAAAGAAAAAGAACAGGCCATAACGGGGAGAGAAACAGTGAACAGTCCCATTAAAAAAATCATGGTGTTCATCGACGGCTCCGAGCAGTCTATTACTGCTGCTCAGTTCGCGCTGTGTATCGGAAAATTTACCGGCGCAGATATCACCGCGTTTTATGTAATAAACACGAAAGCTCTGGATGACCTTCTAAAAGCAAGGATTTTTTTAAAGGAGGAGCAGCTTGAGTATGGACACGATCTTGAGGAGGACGCAAAAAGGTATTTAAACCACGTGCGTGAGATTGCCCGTGAAAAGGGTATCAATATAGAAACAAAAAGCGTGATGGGGAGTGTTCACCAGGAGGTTGTGAAAGCTGTTAAGGAGGAGGGGGTTGACCTGCTTGTTATCGGGGAATTGTCCAGGATACGGAGCAGGCGGGACGAGTTTTATGATGAAAATGAAAGGGCTATGCGCGCTGTCCCCTGTTCCGTGTTGATCGTAAAAAATGAAGACAATGTGTGGGAGCATTTCAATGCACTTGAATAAATTTATTTTTTATATGATTAAATGAGTAAATTGATCGAAAATATGGGTAAACGCGAATGAGGTTTGACCAAGTCGTACGATTGAATCTTAATTACTTTATGAGAGGTGACCAATGGCACTCGTCGATCTAATCTCACCTGAGATTGTCAAGGTTCCATTATCTGCTGATAATAAACCGGCTGTTATAAGAGAGCTTGTACAGATATTGAAGGACGCCGGGAAAATTGACGACATCGATATCGTTCTCGAAGCGATCCACAAACGTGAAGATATGGGCAGCACCGGCCTCGAGCGAGGTATTGCAGTTCCCCACGCGAAAACCGGCTCGATAAGCACCCTTACAATATCGATCGGTATTTCCCCGCAAGGCATTGATTTCAACTCTATCGACGGAAAACCTTCCCGGCTGTTTTTTTTAATGCTGGCGCCGCCGGACCAGTCCGGCCCTCATATAGAAGCTCTGGCGGAAATTGCCAGGCTTTCCCGCTCCAGTGCTTTTATAAGTACACTTGTCAGCGCGCGGACTCCACAGGAGGTTGTCGAGTTGTTCCGTGTGGAATAGCCCGGAACCGCTAGCCGGTTACCCGGAACCGCTAGCCGGTTACCCGGAACCGCTAGCCGGTTACCCGGATCAGGGTTTTATTATAACCTTCAGGGCCTCCCTGCTCTGTATAGCCTCAACCCCCTTAAAGAAGTCTTCAAGTTTGAATGTGTGCGTGATCAGTGCCTCTGCAGTTATATTCCCCCCTGCCATCAGCTTCATCGCGTGGGAGTGATTTTCGGGAGTCGAGTCCGAAGCGCCGAGAACGGAAATCTGCCCGTAATGGATCTGGTTTGCGTCAATATCGACAAAAGGATTGTCCTTCGGGACACTCGCAAAAAGGCTGATCCGTCCCCCTTTCGAAACAAGTTTAAATGCAAGTTTAACTGCTTCAATGTCCGGGGCCGCGTTTATCACCGCATCAACGCCCAGCCCGCCTGTCGACTCCATCACAGCGGTTACAGGGTCTTCGTTTTCGGAACATACAAGTCTGTCTATACTGAAAGCTTTTGCCATTTCGTATCTCTTGCGCGAACGCTGTATTAGAATCGTATGGACGGCGCCGCGTGCTTTTGCTGTTTCAGCCTGAAGAAGCCCGAGCGGTCCGCCGCCGATAACGGCAACGGTATCCGGAAATCCGATTTTAGCGATATTCTGGCTGTTTATCACACATCCGAGAGGCTCACATATACTCCCGTGATCAAAGGATAATTTGTCTGGGAGTTTCATGAGACTGCCGTGTTCAATCCCCCGAAAAGGAACGTTTAGATATTCAGCAAATGCGCCGTCGATATACGTTCCAACAGGCATCTTGTCCAAGCACATGTTGAACAGTGCCTTTCTGCACATGGCGCATTTTCCGCATGGTATTGTTGTCGCCATTGTTACTCGGTCACCCGGCGCGAACCCTTTTACTGCTTTACCCGCCTCGGTTATTTCCCCGGTAAACTCGTGCCCAAGGATTACAGGTGGTCTAATGCTCGCGATCCCGAAATTATAAGCTTTCATATCGGTCCCGCAGATCGCACACGCGTGTATTTTTACTATGACCGTGTCGTCTTTGACTTCAGGTTTTTTTACTTCTTTGAGTTCAACATTTTTTACACCGTTATAAACGATAGCGCGCATACTTTCCTCCGGAATAATAAAGAACATTCTATGATCTAACGCGGACAGGCCACATTCTTTCTTCAAAGAATTTTCTTGCTTAAAAAGTTGGTAAATGGGTTTTTAGGTACAGAAAAGGTTACCCTGATTTTAGATTGAAGTAATTTACTTTATATTTAATATTATTTCAATGACAAAGGGATTTTAACTGTATTTTATGAATGTTTTTTTATATAATGTATGATTAACAAGGCTTGGGCCCGGGGATAATTATATGCAGGAACAGCTGATCGACTTTTTTATAAGGCTGTACGGTACGATCGGTATAGCCGGTGTATTTATTGGAGGGATCTTTGGTTTCATTATTGTATTTTTATATATTTTCCTCAATAATAAGATAAACATGTTCCGAAGAGCCCAAAGGGACTATAACAAAGGAAGCCTGCATAAAGCGCTGTTTTTACTTTCGGTTTTCCTTCAAAAGAAGCATTCACATAAAAAAGCGCTTCTTATGAAAGCTGATATAGAATGCGAACTTGAAGATTACGCTAACGCGGAGAAAGATTACTACCGGTTGATAGACCTGAAACAACCAGGAGACGGGACTGATGTGTACATGGTGAAAAAGAGGCTGCTGAAGCCGATACACAAACAGGATAAGATTTACGTTGCGTTCAACCTGGCAAAAGAGATCCTCTACATAGAAAAGAATAATCCTGAAGCACTGTATTATCTGAGCCTTATCTACCTGAGCCAGTTATATTACAAAGAAGCCTCAGAAATACAGGTGCGCCTGATACTGAACAGGCCTCAAATGCATCAGGCCCTGTTCGCGCATGCCGTGACCCTTGCTCAGTTAAATCAATTCGAAAGTTCACTTGTATATATTAAACAGGCGCTTGTTATAAATAAAACTTCTTTAGGCAAAATCAGTTACTGCTGTATCCAATATTTCATGGAAAATTTTCTCGCGGCAAAAAGGACACTTGATTCAATTTCAGAGAATGAAAAGAACTTTGAAAATAAACAGCAGTATCTTTTTTTTCTGAGGCTGAAGGCATTCTGTAATTATATGCTGGGTTTTACCGATGAAGCGACATCTTTGTTCCGAGCGATCTATAAATTGACGGCAAGATCAAAACCTGAAGATCCGGTTGAAAAGAAAAGTGGTCTTCTCTACAATGAATTTGGAAAGACAAATATTGGGGCCCCATCGACAAAAAACCCTTCCGGAGCAGGAAAAGACCCACCCCTTTATGATTATTATAAGCTAAAGGAAGTCGCGATAAATGAAGGAAAACAGCAGAAAGCCTGGGGGGGAGTTTTTCCCTCTTTTAAACAATTTTTGGATTTATTCGGGCTTTCAGGTGAAACACGCGCAGCCCTCGATGTCGCCCTTTCGATGTTGAAATCGGAAAATTATACCCGGGCGCTGATATTTTTAAGAGAAGTAAAAACCCGGCATCCGGAGGTGCTTGGAATGGGCAAGGTAATAAGGCTCATTGAAGAGCGGATAATGGAAGCTGAGGACAAAGAAAAAATCACCGCGGGTTTCGATCCGATAAACAGCATGACCGAGAAGGTAATAGAAAAGAAAGAAAGAAAATACGAGCTCTGGGAATACATCAGGGAGTGGGAAAATAACGGCATAAGACCGTACCATCTTCTTATGGTTTCCGGGTTTACCTCAAAAAAACAACTCAGCCCCTTCCTTCTGCTGAGCATGAAGAAAAACTTTAATCTTGACTTTTAAAAACTGTATAAATAAATTTAGAATTAACTGGGGGATTGTGTAATGGTAGCACGGCAGATTCTGGTTCTGCTTGTGAGGGTTCGAGTCCTTCTCCCCCAGCATTTTTATTTGTTTTTTAGCAAGTATTTACACCGCTTTTTACTTTTCTTTTTCCTTTCTATTTTGCCTCTGTAAGCAAGATTGTAAGCAAAAAATGAGAGGATAAAACATGACCCACAAACCTTTTCACCTTTACAAACGGTCTACAACAAGAAAAAATAAGTTCATTTATTATGTACAATTCTATGATGAAGATGGCAACAGGCTAACAGCACGAAGCACTGGACAAAACTCCAAAGCAGCAGCTGAAACATGGGCATATGAACAACTTAAAAAAGGGGTAATCGTAACAGAGAAAAATATTACTTTCGGGAAATATGCAGAAAATTGGTGGGAATGGAACAAATGTTAATATGTCAAAGGGAAACTCGAACGCGGAGGTGATAGCATTGTGGTTCCCACTTATTCTTTTTTGGCGCATTTTCCTTCCTTCATCCATACATAAAAAACAATAAAGAAATAGTTATAATTGAAGAAAATGAAGTCCTAAATCGTATTAAAGAAACACACAGTGAAGTTGATGAAACATTATGTTTTATTTCGGGAACTATTAACAATAAATCAGATAAAATATTACAGATTAATTCCATAACGCTGATACTTCAGACTGCAGATGAAATAAACCTTTATGAAATATATGGATATCTTGATTTATTAATTATGCCAAAAGAGCAAGAAACATTCGAGATCAGTGAGTATATTGAAACATCATTAGTATTGCATTTTAAAACAATTGGTGGCCTTTTAGCTTATAATTTTATTGAAGGAGAAGGATTTTAAATCAATAACCAATGTTGTAAATTAAAAAGATATTTAATATAAAAATCTTTTCAAAAATTTTAATTAATCATATGACTTTATACAATGTAACACCGATTATGAAAATGTAAAAGTGTAGGCTAAGGGGGGACTTAGATAAGAACCATCTGTATCTAATACACATAATTACAAGAGAAGGTACACGACCAAGAATTAATTTCTAAAGATTGACGAGGACCAATGAGTACAATAGTGACTAGAATAAATAAAAAAAATAACATTTCTTTGTTTTCATAACTTTATTGTTCAATCTTAATAACACAATAATATGTATCAAATACTCTGCTATTTTAGACGATCATAAAAAATTGTTTAATCTCATCTATTGAAAAAAAAGGGGGGAGGTGTTATATTCAGAGTTATATGGAAATAAAAGATCATACAAATTTAGTAATAGCTGGAAATTGGAATCTAGGCATATTAACGCCAGATTGGATTATTAAAGAATTTCCAGATAAAATCAAACAAAAGAAAGATGTCCCCATTGAAGTATCCATTGGAATCGGGTCTATTAGATTCACTATTGATGATATTATAATACAACCAAATCTCAATCGGCTTGACTTAATAACCAATATCGAGGATGATTTGCATTATAATAAAATTATGGACATTGCCCTCGGAATTGTTCAAAAGTTACCACATACACCTTTATCGGCTATTGGACATAATATATCCTATTATCTGACAACAGAAACATTTAAGTTTTTTGATGAAGAAAAATTAGATTTATTTGAAGATAGATATAAAGAAATTATAAAAAATACAGTATTTAACAGTCAGCAAATAAAGCATTCATTGGATTTTGAAGACCATATATTGAATATAATATACGAAGTAAATAGAAAAAAAAGTCATGTCAATTTTAACTTCAATTATAAAGTAAGTGATAGAAAAAAAATTGAAAGCTATATATCAAGCTTCAAAGAAAACATTTCGAGTTCTAAAAATATTTTTAAAAAATTGGTGGTATAACCGTGACTACAGCTAATTTATATATCGATGATTTAATACCTGCCAAGAACGGTGAATGGCGAGTTATTAAAAGTATGTTTAAAGATAGAAAAGATTCCGAAACCACTGTTGATATAGCACAAGAAAAAAACGAGGTTTCCTTTTTATATAATGACAAAAAAAAATTAATAACTAATACATCAATAGACCTAATAAAAGATTATTTAAGTGCAAAAATATATTCAATTATTATCCCTAGAAAATGGAAAGATGAGGATATTTCATCACCCACAATAAAATGCAAAGAGATTAGTTCAAAATTAGTCATAAGATTATTTGATAATTATGAAATAATTCCTGATAGGTCCAGTGCTACCATTGAAGGAGGCATATTTTTATTATATATTGATTTTACTTCTGGAAACAGATTATCCATAGAAGTTTATAACGATCTTGACATTGCTGCAATAATCACCAATAATAAAAAGATAATAAAAGCATTTGACATTGATGATGAAACTATTGAAAAGGTTATTTGCACATTTCAGGAAAGATGAATATCCAGATTGTTTGAAGATTAATGGAAGGTCTAAGTTACCCACTACAGCGTTTAAACCTACTGATAAATTATACCATGCTTATAATAACGAAGATTTAGATGAAAATGATGACATTAAATTAGAAACAGTTAGATTCCCAGATTTTTCCTGTAATTGGAATAGATTTTCAGAACCTATACACGTAAGATATAGAAAAAATGGCTTGAAAACTGATGGTTGCTATTCATTTACAGTAGAAATTGCGAGATATAAATCAATTGCGACACCAGTCCACGACCCAGACCCAGATGAAGATAATTCATACCCTAATTATTCACATGTTGAGATTAGACAGCTATTAGTAGGAGAAACAGTCCATTTTGAACCTCCTAAAAAAAGATATAGCAGATCAAAAAAACAAAAAAGCACTCGATTGGAGTATAGGCAAAATCTTCTAAGCAAAATAAATTATGAATTGCCTCCAGAATGAATTAATCCTTGTTTAGACAATTTGCCTAATTGAGAGTTAAATTCGGTTAACTTTCGGTAATATTCATAAACACCCTAAAATACCCTCTCAGACACTTATATCTTCACGTAGAGAGGTTTTAATACAGTATACAGGAAGAGAGGAGAGAAAAATGAAGAGAGAAGAGAGTAGGCTAAGGGGGGGACTTAGATAACATACATCTGTATCTTACACGCCTAATTACAAGAGAAATCCCACGACCAAAGCAGTAACCACCTATTAACTAGAGATGTTATATGACCAAGTAGTAGACCATTCCACAATGAGAATAACTCACCTGCCTATAAAAATATAAACCATCTTGACACAAAATAAAAACATGATAAAATAAAATAATCACAATAAAACAACTCTATAAAATAATCAAGTAAATACCATAGAAATATAGAGTAATTACTATCTATATCTTATAAAAGATCCGTACATATGGAAAACAATAATCGAAACAAGCAGAATCCTTATTTGGTACTTATTATTTGTACTATACTCCTGATTTTACCATCCTTCCAAGTTTTCAGCCAGGAAACA
>DRHN01000105.1 GCA_011049595.1 Spirochaetota bacterium
TTAAAGTCATCGTTCAGTTACCGGGTCCCGACTTCAGAACTTTCCCCTTAATGTCCTTGAAGCCCCTGGTAAAATCTTCGTGATTCATCCTTTTTTTACTCTCAAGCTGCAGCTCCCGGATGCCGAGCTTTCCGCGCCCCGTTTGTACTATAATACCATCATCTTTTGACACATCGAGAACCTGACCCGGTTTAGCTGGCAGCCCGCTTTTAAGTGAATGCTTGTGCGCGCTATATATTTTCAGCATTTTCCCATCCAGATAGGAAAACGCAGCAGGCCATGAATAATACGCTTTTATCCTCCGGCACAAAATTTCTGCCCCCTCCCGCCAATCGATCAAACCATCTCTCTTCCTGATCTTGAAGCAATAAGTCGCTTCGTCTTCGATCTGTTTTACGGCATTTATTTTTCCTGAAAAGTAGCCGGTAATTGTCTCCACCAGGAAAGCGGGAGCTAAAGCGATAATTTTTTCCATCAGATCTTCCGAGTTCCACTCCGTAACAACATGAATTTCTTTTGCTGCCAGGATATCCCCTGTGTCCATCTCATATTTCATGACTTGTACGGTGACACCCGTCTTTGTTTCGCCATTCAGCAAAGCGGATTGAACAGGTGACGGTCCCCGATATTTCGGAAGAAGAGAAGCGTGAAGATTAAGACAGCCGTTTTCGGGATAGTTGATGACATTCCGGGGGAGGATCGAACCGTAAGCGACCACAACAATAAGATCAACGCCATGGTCGCCAAGCGCCCGGATCAAATGTTCGCCAGGTTTTTCCGGCCGGTGAAGCGGAACTTTATGTTTTACCGCGGCATCGCTTACATAAGTTGGTTGAATTTTCTTTCCTCTTCCAAACTTCCTGTCCGGTTGGGAAACGATCATCGTTACATCGAAACACTTTAACAATGACTCAAGACACTCCGAGGCCAGCCTGGGGGAACCGAAAAAGGCGATTTTTGGGGTTTTACTCATTTAATTTCCAGAAAAATTCAGGGCGAGGCGGCACTATACTGTTTATTAAGGGCCTGGAGGTTTGCCTCAATAGCTTTTTTATCTTTATAGCTAAGTCTGTCAATAAAAAGCACGCCGTCGAGATGATCTATTTCATGCTGTATAACCCGCGCGAGCATACCTGTAGCATTTATCTCCACAAGCCTGCCGGAACGGGCAAGCCCCCTTAAAATGATATTCGCCGGTCTTCTCACATCCATATTTATTCCCGGAATACTGAGACATCCTTCTTCAATAACAACAGTTTCTTCGGAAAAAAAAGATATCACGGGATTTATTATGGCCAGCCTTTCAAAGTTTTTTTCTTTAATTGATACCACCATTATTCTTTCCGATACACCCAGCTGGGGAGCCGCGAGACCTATACCAACCTCCTCATCCATGGCTTCGAACATGTCTTTGATCAATTCCTGTGTTTCTTCATCGATTTCAGTCACTTCTTCCGAAACCAGACTTAAAACAGGATCAGGGTACACTATTATTTTTCTTTTAACCATACACAAAATATAATCTGGATAATTTCTATAAACAAGAATTTTCACCGGCGAAGGACAGAACTGTTTAAGGAGATACAGCGGTTAAAGCATCGATAAAGGATCGATATCGATCTCCATGTATTGTTCCCTGTTTTTACTCTGAGATTTGATGAGTTCTTTTAAAATCGACCTTACAGGCTCCAGCTGGTCCAGCTTAATAATGATATGTACCCTGAAGTACTTTTTTATGCGTGAGAAGGGGCAGAAGGCGGGGCCTAAAATTGAAATATAGTTTTCCGTTCTCTCCTGTATAAAGGAGACCGCAGTATAAGCGGTTTCGAACAGTTTTTTCGAATCATTTCCTCTAAATACAAGTCTAATAATCCTGCAAAATGGGGGATAACAGAGATTCTGTCTGTATTTTATTTCTTTCACAAAAAATTCTTCATAATCCTGGTTTTTCGCGGCCTGGATCGAGTAATGGGCGGGGTTGTACGTCTGGATAATAACCTCACCGCCTTTTTCACTCCGTCCGGCACGCCCTGAAACCTGCGTTATGAGGTTGAAGGTTCTTTCCGAGGACCTGAAATCAGGAAAGTTGAGTGATATGTCTGCGTTCAGCACACCAACCAGAGTAACATCCGGGAAATGCAGGCCTTTGGTGACCATCTGTGTCCCTATCAGGATATCTATCTCTTTTTTTGAAAACGCGGAGAGAATTTCGGCAATAGAGCCCCTCGATTTTACAGTATCGGTATCCATACGCGCAACTACAGCACCGGGGAAATAATCGTTAAGGACCCCTTCGATTTTTTCCGTTCCGAACCCTGAATATTTTATTCTTTCATCACTGCATTCCGGGCAGGTATCATGGGGCTGGTCCTGGTATCCGCAATAGTGGCACCTCAGGTCCCTCTCCTTTTTATGATAAGTGAGGGTAATATCACAGTTCTCACATTTAAAAACATATCCGCAATTTTCACAGAAAATATACGGCGAAAAACCTCTCCGGTTGAGGAACAGGATCATCTGCTCCCGTTTTTTCAGCCGTTTTTCGATCGCTTTAACAAGGATAGCCGATATATTTCTGTTCTCTTTGATCCTGCGCAGGTCGGCTACATGTGTAGTAGGGAGCTTCTGATCCAATACACGGCTGGGCAGCTCAAGAAGAGTAAATCTTTTTAATTTGGCAAGGTAGTAGCTTTCGACCGAAGGTGTCGCGCTTCCAAGAAGCAGGATCGCGCCGTGTTTTGCGGCCCTGTAATATGCAAGACCTTTCGCGTTGTACCTGGGGGTTTCGTCTGATTTATAGCTTGTTTCATGCTCCTCATCGATTATGATAATCCCGATATCCTTCATTGGCGCGAACACCGCAGACCGCGCCCCTATAACCACCCTCTTCTCGCCGGATTGTATCCTGTACCATTCATTGATCTTTTGGGCTTTTGTGAGCCGTGAATGAAGAATCGCAAGCTGGTCACCCATACGCTTTGAAAAATAACCTATTGTCTGCGGTGTAAGCGATATTTCCGGGACCAGGAGAATAGCTCCCCGGCCCCTTTTAAGGGTTTCATCGATTATCCTCAGATATATTTCAGTTTTACCGCTGCCGGTAACTCCATACAGCAGAAAATGCCGGGACCCCTCATTATCAAAAGATCTTATAAGGCTTTTAAATACAGCACTCTGATCTTCGGTGAGCTTTATTTCTGTTGGGCCGCGGTTTCCCGTAAAATGCTCGTCAAAAATTACTTTTTTATCCCTTTTTTTAATACCCTTCGGAATTATCGTCCACAGCGCTTCTCCGATTGAGCACAGGTAATGCCGGGCTATCCATTCACCTGTCTCTATCAGGTCTTCGTTCAGCACAGGCTCACTGTCAAGGACCGTTTTTACGGGCTTTATTTTTACATTAGAGACCCCCGGTTTCTCTTTTGTCCGGTAAATTATCCCGACTGTCTCTTTATTTCTCAAGTCGACGGTAACCCTCTTGCCAACCCCGGTTAAATTATCCTTCAGTTCATATGTGAAGGGCATTACAGGTTTATTGAAAACAACATCTGCAAACATATTATATCCTTGCGGATCTTTGTAAAAATTGAATGTTTTGACACAGGCTTCAAAATTTTAGAATTTACATGTTTTTGAGAAAATCTCTAAGCATTTTCAGATCCGTCCACGCAGCCCTTTTATATTTTTCCGGAAACCGTAAAATCGCAGCAGGGTGGTAGGTAGGTAAAAGCGGGATGTTTTTGTACCGGTGGAATTTCCCTCTCAGCCTGGAAAGAGACAGATCCGAACCCAGCATTGACTTGGCAGCAGTCCATCCAAGACAGCAGATGATCGAAGGGTTGATCAGCTCTATCTGTCCCTCCAGAAAAGTAATACAGCTCAATATTTCATCGGGAAGAGGCGTGCGGTTTTCCGGAGGCCTGCATTTTACTATATTCGTGATGTAAACGTCCTCACGTTTCAACTGGATTGCGGCAAGCATGCTTGTAAGAAGCTGGCCGGCTTTGCCTACAAAAGGTTCGCCTTTTACATCCTCCATTTCGCCTGGACCTTCGCCGACCAAAACGACATCAGCGTTTATATTCCCTTTCCCGGGAACAGCGTTCAGTCGGTCCTGATAGAGCCGGCATCTGGTGCACACGCGAATATCCCTATCGAATCTTGCACATTCATCGCTTTTTAAAGCTTCCTGATCGAGGCCAGGCTCATTTTTCCAGTCCGGATAGGTCCTCTTTTTTCTTTCAGCGAATCCTGTTTTAAGAAAATCTATAGTGTCTTCAATGATGTCATAATACTGATCTTTTATGTCCAGTATATTCCCCTTATTCAGGATTGTAAAAAAATATTCCGGCCGCCCCGAACGGGGCCGCAATGCCGTAAACAATGACATTCTAAAATAACAGGCTACATTAATATATTCTTTTTTCCTCAGTTGCTTTGCACACAATACATTTTTTTGCTTCGGGGATCGCAAGAAGCCGCTTTTCTTCAATATTGTTACCGCAGGCTACACATCTGCCGTATACATTTTCTTCAACTCTTTTCAAAGCATCCCTGATCTCCCCCAGTTTTTCCTGCTCTTTCTCGCTGAGTTTGCTGTTAACAAGAAGATCGTAGGCGGTATTCGCGGTGTCAACTATATCCCCGGTGATGTTTTCACTTTTTATATCATCTATTTCATTCTGCAATTCTCTATCAATTGTTTCCAGGATATCGTTCTTTTTCATATTCAGTTTTTTGATGATCTTATTCAATACTTTCTTATCCATAAGCTCCTCCTCCATAAGTATGAACCGCACTATATATAGATTTCGGATATTATTCGTAATTCTACGTTAATCTTTCCCGTTTAATATTCATAAAATTATCAATCATTTAATTTAAAGAAAAATTGAATAACTTCCAATTAAAAAATAAAAAAAAAGATGAAAATACAGGAACACAGAAACCGCATAGTTTTCGCATAGTTTTCATTTTCCGACTTTATCCGGCTGGATACAAAAAAATATTTTGCGGTTTAATAAAAATTAAGAGTATACCCTGGCGAGGAGTTTTTCAAGCTCTTCCCTGTCTATAAGTGTAAGAGGTCTTATCTTTGAAAGATCCTGCGCTTTCTCCAGGAAACGAGCGGAGGTGACGAAAATACCTTTTGTCGCGCCCTCTTCCGCCATCCTGTCCAAAAGCTCTCTTAGAGGAATTTCACCCACTAATGTCGTCCATCGCGTGAGGTGCAGGACACAAGGCATCTCCATGCCCGACACACGTTGGTTCCCGACAAACTCCAAATAATCTTCTTTTTTAAATTTATACTTTTCCACTCTCAGCTTCAGGAGTTTACAGATCGCCGAACCGGCAGTTAAAAAATCATTTTTCAAAGACGTTATAAACTTTGTAAGGTTCTCACTTTTTGATATTTCACTATAAACATGCAGCCGATTCTCGACGTCTTTGTATTTTGGGCTTGCATTATTTATCTCATTCCATAATTTAATGGCCTTATTCAAATCACCGGATTGGACAAGGTGATCAGCATATTGATACTTGGCTTCCACCAGGTCTTCTCCCTTCCCTTTCCCGATCTCGAGGGCTTTTTCGAAATTATCGAAGGCTTCCTCTTTCTGGGAAAGCGCCCAATAGACATTCCCCAGGTGCACGTAGGAATCGAACCTGAACCTTTTATCCTCAAGGGCCAGCCGAAACTCTCTTATGCTCTTTTGATATATACGGTCCTTTTCCAGTATCATACCGTAGTAGTAGTGCGCTTCCGGCATGTCCGGATTTTGCTCGATTGCATTTACAAACGACCTTTTTGCTTTATCAATGTGTTTCAGGTGGAAGTGGAGTTTACCATGCTCAAGGTATGCCTCCGGAAAACTATCGCTTGCGTTGATTGCCCTGTCAAAATACTCTAAACTTTTTTGCAGGTCGTCGTTGTTTTTTGTCAGTACTCCGAGATAGTAAAAAGCCTCTGCATTGGAGGGGCTTAAAGTGGTGACTATTTGAAATTCCTGGAAGGCTTTGTTGATATTGCCGATCTTCAGGTTCATCATCGCTAATTTTTCATGTATTTCAGCCTCATTCAAAGGCGGGGGGAACTTGGTGCTCAGAGCTACCTTGTTGTACTCTACAATTGCCAGTTCATAATTCTGCAGGTTCTCGTAACACTGGCCAATATACCAGTTGTAAAGCTTATTTGTGGATTCTTTTGCAAGCAACTCCTGGAACAGCTCAAGTGCTTCTTTATATTTTTCCTCTTCGAACAGCTCAATTGCCTGGTCATACCTTTTTTCGGATTTCGATGTTTTTAAGAATATCCCGATGAATATGAATATCAATCCGAGAAAAATAACCGAGATAACAACCAGCATACATCACACCCGTACATTTATTATTTGTTAATATTGACTTTATCAATAAAACACTTTCATGAGATATAAACCGCAGGATTGAGCTGTTTTTCCCGCGCGGCTTCGGTTTTTAGCATTTAATATCTCACTCACACTTTCCGGCATCCTGCCGTTTTTTTCGAATTCCAGGAAAGACCCTACGATCGTTCTGACCATTTTTCGTAAAAAGCTCCCGGCTGCTATATCAAATATAATAAAATCGTTCCTTTTTATAAAGCAACACTTAAACACGCAACGCTGCGGTTTATCATCCTCTGTCATTGTAGCGAAACTCGTAAAATCGTGCGTACCGATAATTTTTTTGCAGTATTCATTCATCAACGGAATATTGATATCTCGATTGACCCACAAAGAATAATTTCTGAAAAATGGCACAAGTACGGGAGTGTTGCTTATTATATACCGGTACCATCTCTTTTTCGCGCTGTATCTCGGGTGAAAATCGATCGGCGCTGCGAAAACATCGAGTATACGTATATCTCCAGGGAGCAGCGAGTTTAAAGCCATCATAAACTGCCCCTGGGTCATCCTGCTTTGGGTCTCAAAAGTGGCGATCTGACCCACAGCATGAACCCCGGTATCGGTCCTTCCCGATGCTTTCAATTTACCCCCGCCCTTCAAAATCATACTCAATGCGTCCTGCATAACACCCTGTACGGTTTTCGCGTTTTTTTGTATCTGCCAACCCGCGTAACGGGTTCCGTCATATGATATTTTAAGACCGACATTCCTCATCCCACGGTTAGCTCCTTGACCTGCTCTCCTATCTTTTCATATAAATCCTTGGCGTTATCAAGGATAAATGAGGGCATATTTTTCGAAGACTTTCCCGACCCGAAAACCCTGCTTACTATCCGTTTCGCGTTCTGGAGTTTCGCTATTCTCTCCCCTTTGTCTCTTTGATCACCATACTTGAAAAGCATGAGTGAGGCCATAAAAAGAAATCCCTGATATCCGTAATTTTTATCAAGATCCGGCCCGAAGGTCTTTATTGCATCTATTCCCTCCTCCCCGGTCTGCCCGAATTTGATCGACCTGTCATAATAACCGATTGCCTTTTTATACATCATGATTTTCAGCCGGTCATACTTCTGATGGGGATATTTTTTATGAAGATCATCGAACACCCAGGCAGCCCTGAGAGAGGACAGACCTTTCTTAAAAGTCGGAGCATATTCTTTATCGATAAATGAATAAGACCCTATGGCAAGAATATAACTGGCAGCCCCGGTATACAGGCCCCTCTGCTTCCGGAAGTCTATATCGGGAAAAATGTTCTTTATTTCAAACTCCCGTTTTGCCTGTTGAGAAAGTACCATGGGCACTTTTTCCTCTTTTATGGTCTGAAAATCCTCGTTGTAAGTAGAATATAAACATATCGGGCAGACCATCACCGGATACACCAGAGGAAAAATCTCACCCGCTTTTTTACTTGGCTCATAAATACGCCTCAGCTCATCGGTAAGGTTTTTCGTTATTAACCTTCCGCGGCCTGACAGCATCTCCTCTTTCCTGAATTCAGTACCACAAACAGGACATTTGATAGGGTTTTTCTGGAAAAATGATATTCGCATTGCGGACTCAGCCATCAAAAAATCTCCATACAAAATATTTTACAAAGCTGACAAGAATTGGAGCTGCTATATATCAATCCGCAGTATCTTCTACAGAACCGCCAGCCGGTTATCAGGAACCGCCAGCCGGTTATCAGGAACATCAGCATCCTATTTTTTTTCTACAGTTACTTCAACCGAAGGCGGTTCAATTTTTACAAGGGAAACATTATTTATATTTAATTCAACAAGCAGCGGCAAGGAATAGGTTCCGGGGTCATCTATACCCCCGCAGTCTACATACAGGCTGAACTTGTTCCACGAAATGCTGTTTTCGAGTCTTTTAGGTATTTTAAAAAAAACCGATGTGAAAACATCCTCGATTAATACGCTGAAATCCTCCCTGACATTTATAGAGGCAATCTCCGATTTTCTAATATCTTTAATAATAAATTTTTCCTTTATGATAATTTTAGCACTGACAGCATCCTCATCCACCAGCGATAACTTATCCTCAAGATGCATCCCGACTTCCTTTACTATTGTTTCCGTAAGCCCGCCTACATTTATATCATTTGTATAGATCGAGTCGATTTCAGAAACCAGGGAATCCGGTCCCTTTATTCTAACCTGCTCCGGCTCTATTACAACATCCTGAAAAAGGTACCCTTCAGGCGGCTCTTCGACAATTACGGGAATCACTTTTACCATCTTGACCTGTATTTTCTCAATTTTTATATCAACTACTCTCGGGCTGATCTCCTTTATGGATACACTCCGGGGAATGCTGTTTTTATCGATCTTGACTATGCCTCTTCTTTCACCGTTTGTCGTGTTTTTTATATCGACATACGCTTTTATACTGCTGTGATCAATTTGCTGCAGATTTCTTTCATTTCCCTTCAGTATTACATTCACATGTATCGGCAATTCATTGGAGACCAGGTGCTCTGAAGGAATATTTCTTATTTCGACCGGCACCGGATAGGAAAGCTCGATCTCTTTGAGGTTTTCAACATAGATCCATAAAACAAATGCCAGGCCTATCGATATGAGTTTTATGTGCCAATGATGTGTTATTTTTTTTAATATCTTCAACGGCATATCTCAATCAGGATTTATCTGTTAAAAGCCGGTCCAGGCGTTCCTTTAACCGGTTTTTTGAAACACCCATCTCCATCTTTCCGTTGCTGGCAATTGATATTTTACCTGTTTCTCCGGACACAACAATAACAAACGCGTCGGATTCCTCAGAAAGCCCCAGCGCCGCGAGATGCCTTGTACCGTATCCCTCGAGAAACTCATGCCTTTCCGACAGCGGCAGGATGCATTTTGCCGCAACAATTCTTCCTCCCCTGATGATAGCGGCACCGTCATGAAGCGGGGATTCCTCTTTGAATATAGCATATATAAGCCCGCCGCTCAATATCGCGTCGATCATGACCCCTGATTCAATATAGTTTTTCAGGCCTATTTTTGTTTCAATGACGATCAGAGCGCCGGTTTTCTGATTTGATAGTTCCTCCACCGAAGAAGCAAGAGTATCGATAATATTAACTGAATCCTTAAAGAAGGCTCCCAAAAACCTGTTTCTGCCCAATTTTGAGAGCATTCTTCTCAATTCCGGCTGGAACAGAATAATAACGGCGATCACGGCAACCTGTATCAGCTGGTTTAACAGCCAGCTGACTGTCTCTAAATGCAGGAACTGAGAAATCCACATGGCCAGTATTATTAACGCCAGGCCCTTTACAACCTGTATTGCCCTTGTCCCGGAGATAATGAGATAAGTCCTGTAAAGAACAAACGCTATGATACTGATGTCTATGATGGGAAGCAGGTAAGCTTTCACCCAGAACAGGTTAAAAAAAATATTCATAATTTGTTTATTGTGCCGTTTTCAGGGCATCGGAAATTTTCGCGGTAATCACCGCCTCGACTACATCGTGCACTCTAATAATATCGGCACCCTGAAAAATTGATATAGCATTTGCAGCGATCGTGGGAGTCAATCTCTCTTTTGTCTCAAGACCGGTAAAGGCCCCTATAAATGACTTTCTGGAAAGCCCGACGAGGACCGGATATCCTTTCTGCTTTAAGATCGGCAGGTGTTTCAAAAGCGTCAGGTTGTGTTCGGCTAACTTCGCGAAGCCGATACCGGGATCAATGATTATCTTTGATTTGTCAATACCGGCAAGGAGTGCTTTTGCGATTGAGATGTCAAGCTCTTCAGAAACTTGTTTTACAACATCAACATATTCTGCATGTTCCTGCATATCAGCGGGTTTCCCCCGCAAATGCATCAATACGATATGGGCACCAAAATTCGCGACAACATTTTCGAGGCCGTTATTAAAACTCAGCCCCGATATATCATTAATAATATCAGCGCCAATTTCTATAGCATGCCGGGCCACTTCAGGTCTGTATGTATCAACAGATACTAAAACATCACTTTTTTTTCTGACCTCATCAACTACCGGGATCACCCTTTCGAGTTCTTCCTTTAGATCGATCCCCTCCGACCCCGGTCTTGTGGATACACCTCCTATGTCCACTACATCAGCCCCCGATTCCACAAACTTAAGCGCACACTCGACTGCCTTTTCTCTGTCAAGGCTTCTGCCCTCAGCATAGAAAGAATCAGGGGTCACATTAATAATACCCATAACCAGTGTCTTTTCCCCAAAGGTTATAACGCGCATTAAATAATACTTCCCTAATGTGGACAAGCCACATTCTTGATTGGAAAAATTTCCTTGCCAAAAAAACAAGGAAATTGTTGTTAAGGTACTATTTCTTTTTATGCCTGTTTTTTCTCAACCGTTTTTTTCTCTTATGATTCGCGATCTTCTGCCTTTTTCTTTTTTTACCTGACGGCATCCTTCCTCCTAATTAGCATCATATGTATTAGCACCCTCCTTATCTGAATTTTCATTCTCATTATCCACCTTTCGGTCACTTTCAGGACCTGCTTTGTCCGAACTGTCGGAACTATCCTTATCTTCCGGTCCGGGACCCTCTCCTCCGGAAGAGGAAGGGGCTTTTTCATTATCACTGCTGAACACGGTTTCAGCAAAATTAGCCTGAAGTTCAGAAATAGAGCCGTCAAGGACCTTTTTCTCTTCATCGGTGAGATTTCCCCTGGTTTTTTCCCTGAGCATCAACAGTAAATCGATCGTATACTTTACACCTTTCAAATCCTGTTTTATCTCCCCCGAAATAGGGTCCGCGATCTTCCCGAGACCCACCCACGCGGAAGAGCTCAGGGTGAGAACCAATGAAACAAAATTCACTTCAGAAAGACTTGAATCATTTTCTGCCATTGCGTCTCCGATATACCTGCATAATATAAAAAATTATCCCGCTGTTATCAACTTCATTAACCCCCATTTCTCACAAATATCCATAAAATCATCGAATGGGGGATTTTAGCGGTTTTCTCACAAATTGAATGATATAAAAAATTATTATTACTATACCAATACATTACAATTTCACGCACAGAATGCAATAAAAAGTGAGAAAACCGCACTAACCATGTTTCCGGTAAAATAGTGTAAATGACGAAGGTTAAATCTACAGGTATTGCATGTATTTTTTCTTGCCTGCCATTGAACTTAATGCCTCCTTAATATGCTGGTCCCGGGACCTGTGGCAAACAAGTACTTTATCCTTGTCTTTGACAACAATCAAATCTTGAATACCTATAACTGAAATAATGGAATTTTCTTCCCCGAGGACAATATTATTTTTTGAATCAACGGAAACAACATTACCCTGAACTATATTCCCTTCCTTATCCCCTGACACATGTCTTGAGACCGCGCCCCAGGAGCCTACATCATCCCATAGAAAATCGGGTTTCACGCATGCAATATCGGCCGCCTTTTCCATGACGCCGTAATCGATGGATTCACTTTCGATCTTTTCGAATTCTGTCATTTTTACAGTTTTTTCATCCTCAGTACCGATACTATCATAAATTTTCATCAAAGCGGAATATAGCGGCGCCATATGCTCCTTCATGGCGTCAAGGATCACCCGCACTTTAAACGCAAATAACCCGGAATTCCATAAAAAAACATCCCTTCGAACAAACTCCCGGGCAACTTCAATGGTGGGTTTTTCCCGGAACATCTTTACACTGAAAACATCGAGTTCATAGCTTTGTCCAATTTTTTCACCGATTTCAATGTATCCATATTCTGTCGCGGGACGGTCCGGTGTTATCCCGAAGGTCACGATATGCCCCTCTTCAGCGACCCGGACTGCGGTGTTGAGCGCCTTCAGGAATTGTTCCCTGGATTCCACAACATGGTCGGCGGTAAGCACCGCTATAACTGCGTCCGGGTCCTTTTTATATATATAGGCGGCAGCAAGCCCGATAGCCGGTGCCGTATTTTTTCCCACAGGCTCGGTAATCAGGTTCTGCTTTTTTAATAATGGAAGCTGCTCGGCAGCAACGGCCATCAGTTTTTCTCCCGCGACGACAAATATATTGTCAAGTTTTATTTCAGGATAGACCCTGTTAAAGGTCTCCTGTATCATGGTTTTATCAGACACAATTTTGTGAAACTGCTTTGGCATGCTTTTAATACTTTTCGGCCAGAACCTCTGCCCCTGCCCTCCGGCCATTATAACGATATTGAACACTGCGGGCCTCCTTGTTTACAGCTATTATCATTTCAAATTAAAAAAAGATTCGACCACACGTTTAACAATCGTCGAATCAGAAGGGCCGTACCAAAGTGTACCGGCCTCCTTCCTGAACCACGTGAGCTGTCTTTTTGCATATCTTCTTGTATCTCTTATAAATAGCTTAACTGTCTCTTCATAGGACAGGCACCCCTTTATATTTTGTAGAAAATGGCTGTACCCGAGACCTTTCATTGACGGATATTTTTCTGTAAACCCTGCACCGAGCATCCGGTACACCTCTTCTGCAAGACCGCTTTCGATCATTTTTACACAGCGCGATTCAAGCCTTTCATACAGTGCTCTCCTGTCATCATTTATTCCTATTTTAAGAATCTCGAACCGGGATGTTTTTTTTTTTCCATTATTTATATATTCAGAAAATTTAGTGCCTGAAAGGTAAAATATTTCCAAAGCCCTGACGATTCTCAGAATATCATTGGGATGAATAAAGGAAGCCGCAGCGGGGTCCACCCGAGCGAGCCTTTTATAGAGTGTGCCCCTGCTGTTTTCTTCATCTGTGTAGAGTGATTCACGCAAATTCAGGTCTGCCGGGGGAGCATCCATCAGGTCGCGATCGAGTACCCTGAAATAAAGGCCGGTCCCCCCCACAAGAAAGGGGATCTTCTTTCTTTTATAAATTCCCGGGATAATACTCAGAGCGAGTTTTTTAAAATTACCCGCACTGAAGCGGTAGCCGGGGGAAACGATGCTGACCATGTGATGCTTTACACTGCCCATCTGCTCCTTCGACGGTTTTGCAGTCCCCAGGTCCATCCCTTTGTAAACCTGCATCGAATCAACAGATATTATTTCACCGATCTCCCTGGCCGATTCACACGCAAGGTCTGATTTTCCTACACCGGTGGGACCGAAAATAAAAACCAGCCTGTCCTTTTTTACCCCATCCATGTCTCTAATATATCACAA
>DRHN01000106.1 GCA_011049595.1 Spirochaetota bacterium
CGATAGGGCCAGTACTTAAAGAAATAAACCAGATAAGCCGCAAGCCATACGATCACAAACACTATTCCCGCGGCAAGAGGAAGTGTGATCCAGCCGAATATCAGGAATGTGCTGTTGAAGTACCTGGTCACGAACATCATACCGACTATTGAGACAAAAAGTATGCCGATAAAAATTCTTCCCGGTGTGTGCTTCAGTATCTCACGCATTTTTATTACCCCCCTTTGTAGATAAGTACAAACGATATTGCGGATAGAAGATCACTGAAATAAGTAATTATTATATTTATTTCAAATTATGTCAATGATTTTATTCGATTTTGTTACGTTAAATAAAAGGCGCACGGAGGTGTTTTTATCTACATTTATTATTGCCAGATCCAACACATTTAAGTAATTTTAATTTAAATATTTCCCAAAAGTTGTACGCTCTATAAAAAAAAAATATTATTATTTATGACTACCATACCTTAATCAAAATCAATTAACTACAAAAGGGTCCCTCTAAATGCAGCTTACCAAAAATAAAATAGAACTCAATTTAACAGAAAACGCCCGTACTGTTTTAAAAAAACGGTATCTTAAAAAAGATCATAACGAGAACTCCGGGGAAAACCCGGAGGATATGTTCAAAAGGGTCGCGGAAAATATCGCCGAAGCTGAAAAACTGTATGACAAGGAAGCGTCTGTTTCACGGACTGCGGAAGAGTTTTATAATTTAATGATCAGCCTCGACTTCATGCCCAATTCCCCGACGCTTATGAACGCGGGTAGAGAACTTCAGCAGCTGTCAGCCTGCTTTGTGCTCCCGATAGAGGACTCAATAGAAAGCATCTTTGACGCTGTAAAATATACGGCGCAGATCCATAAAAGCGGCGGCGGGACAGGGTTTTCATTCTCAAGACTGAGGCCGAAAAACGATGAAGTAAGATCGACCAGAGGAATATCGAGCGGCCCCGTGTCCTTTATGAAGATCTTTGACACTGCGACAGAAACTATTATTCAGGGCGGGACCCGGCGGGGTGCAAACATGGGCATTTTAAGTGTTCATCACCCTGACATCCTTGAGTTCATTAATTCCAAGTCAGAGCAGCATATCCTCAACAATTTCAACATATCGGTCACAATCACCGACGCCTTTATGGACGCGGTTATATCGGAAGATGATTATGAGCTCGCAAACCCGAGGACCGGAGAGGTCATGGGGAAGCTGAACGCGAGGGAAGTATTTGACCTGATGGCCGTGCGGGCCTGGCAATACGGCGACCCGGGTCTTGTGTTTATCGATGAGATAAACAGGGGGAACCCGACACCCGAGCTCGGGCAGATAGAATCAACCAACCCGTGCGGTGAACAGCCTCTTCTCCCCTATGAAGCCTGCAACCTTGGTTCCATTAATTTAAAAAACATGGTAACAAACGGGGAGATATTGTGGCAAAAATTAATCGATACCGTTCATTCTGCGATACATTTTCTGGACAACGTAATCGATATGAGCGAATTTCCCCTGGGCCAGATCAAGGAGCTGGTTCAGAGCAACAGGAAAATCGGCCTCGGGGTCATGGGTTTTGCAGATATGCTGATCAAGATGGAGATCCCGTACAGCTCGGAAGACGCCTTTGCTGTCGGCCGAAAGATCATGAAGACCATAAAAGAAGAGGCGGACATCGCTTCCGGTATGCTGGCCCAAAAGCGGGGTGTGTTCCCGAACTGGGGCAGATCGATATACTCGAAAAACGGCCTGAACTTTCGAAACGCGACAAGGACCACAATTGCTCCTACCGGCACCATAAGTATTATTTCCGGATGCTCCTCCGGCATTGAGCCTCTGTTCGCGGTTTCGTTTGTCAGAAACGTGCTCGACAATATGGTGCTCCCCGAAACCAACTCTCTTTTTATAGAGGCAGCTGTCTCGGAAAATTTTTATTCTGATGATCTTGTGAGAGAGATCGCCCTTAATGGAAGTGTAAAAGGTATCAAGGGTGTCCCCTTGAAATATCAGAATATTTTTGTGACCGCTCACGAAGTGTTACCGCTGGATCATGTAAAAATGCAGTCAGTGTTTCAAGAGTACACAGACAACGCGGTGTCCAAGACCGTTAACTTTTCCAACTCCGCGACTATAGAAGATGTGAAAAACGTGTACCTTCTGGCATATAACTTAAAGTGCAAGGGGATCACTGTTTACAGAGACGGCTCGCGGGACACCCAGGTGCTGACAACCGGGAAAACCAAAGAAGAAAAAGAGAAACAGAAAAACGCGCCCCGTGAACGGCCTGTGATCACAAGAGGCATTACGGAAAAGGTGATCACCGGCTGCGGTAAGCTGTACGTGACAATAAATGAAGATGTGGACGGGCCCTGCGAAATATTTGCGAGAATGGGTAAAGCAGGGGGGTGCGCCGCATCCCAGATCGACGCGCAGGCGCGACTAATTTCCATGGCGCTGCGCTCCAATGTAGAACCTGATTCTATTGTAAAGCAGCTCAAGGGAATGAGATGCCCGTCTCCCTCTCTGCTACCCCAGCCGGGGGGGAAAGTGTTGTCGTGCTCCGATGCTCTTGCAAAAGTTCTGGAGCATTTTTTGGAAGAGTTTTACAAAAAAGGCCCCCAAAAGGACATTGATAAAGAAATTGTAAAAAAAAAGTTTATTACTCACGAGCAGCTTGATTTTGACTTTCAATCCAATTCTCAAACGAAGAACATCGCCGGTATGTGCCCCGAGTGCGGGAATATCCTGGAGCATGAAAGCGGGTGTGTCATCTGCCATTGCTGCGGGTACTCGAAATGCTGAAAATTATTTTTTTGTCTGCGTATAAAAAATCTCGTTTAATTTCAATCTAATCCTCAGCTGCTCCATTAAAAACAAATTCTATTATTGACATACTGGTGACAATTTTGTAAAATGGAAATCCTGCTTTTTTGGAATTTTTTTCGCCAAGGGAGTGTTTAATATTGAAAAAAAAGGAGAAAAGGAATGCGGCCCACTGTTATTTTTACGACGCTCATAACACTCTCTATTTTTTTACACGGTTCAGGATGTACCAGAATCGAATCCCCGGTCAGATATACCGAAGAGGACCAGGACAATCCGGAAGGGGCATCACCTGAACTTTTAATCGTACCGGATAAGAATGAAATCTTCGACACTGAGCCTCTCAGGCTTCAAGCCACGGGTGGTAAAGGTGAAATAACATGGGGTACAGAGCCGCAGTTTGAAAATTCATTTCTTCCCGCGACAGGTGATCTCGTGCTTTTTTCACCGCCCGATATTTCCGCGGATACATATCTGACAATCATAGCAAAGGACCAAAACAACAAAACCGCCCGCGCGGAAATACTCATTATTGATGAAGGGCTTCCGCCCGGGCCCGGGGATATACTCATAAATGAGATCGCGTGGGCAGGCACACTGAAAAACTGGCGCGACGAGTATATTGAATTGATCAATAAAACCGACAGGGCCTTTTATATTGACTTTTGGTCAATCGAAAACATGGCTGGGTCAGGTAATTCTTTCTATTTTTCGGGGAAAATAGCCCCTGGCGGGCTTTTTCTTATCACTAATTACGTGGAAGATAGTGAGAACACCGCCATTTCCGCATCTGTTGATTATGCAGACTCCGGATTGTCCATTCCGAACACCGCTTTCGGGCCCTTTATATTGAAAAATTACGAAGGTATGATCTTCGACACGGTAGGAGACGGCGGCTCATATCGGTTAGGGGAAAATTCCGCTGAAGTCAAAGCGTCCATGTCAAGGTATAATTCTTCAACTTCAACTGTTTGGGAACCGGAGTCCTGGTACACAGAAACTCTTTCCTTAAATCTGCTTGACGGTACAATGGGCACACCAGGCGCCCGGAACAGCGGTGAAACAGGCAGTGCCGGGGCATCCGGTGACAGCGCCATTGCGATAATAACCGAATACAGCATCGATGCCGGGGACGAAATTGGAGAAGACTGGGTGGAGCTTTTCATAATAAAAAGCGGGAGCATCCGGGACTTTATTTTGACCGATCTTGACGGGACCGACCTTTCGATAACCAACTGGAAGGATATCGAGGTGGAAGAGGAACAGTATATCCTCGTGGTCTGGGGAAGAAGTTCGGATGAGGAGCCTTATCGCAATGAAGGAAACAGGTTTTACATACCCGACAACCCCCCGACAGGGACAAAGGATGAACTGGTCATTTTATGTAAAGGAAGCTATCTTGACGGTCTCTGCTATTACTCTACCGGGGATGTCCAGTTCGATGATGTGGAAACGATATTGGGAATCGGGTGGACAGGTGACCCTATTTTCGGCAAACACGCTTCAAGAAAGATTGATGACAACGGGCTGTACATGGATGATCTTGGTGCCTTTAGCTGGGACACGGTCGCGGCTCCGACACCCGGCGCTGCTAATTAGTTCCTGGGTCTGCTAATTATTTATCAATCAGGATTGTTTTCAGTTTTGAAAATATGGCTCAATTCCACATAAAATCCGGTAATTATTGTTGAATTCAGTATTCCTGTTTTCTCTTTTTTATCAACTGGAGTATACAGATTGTTTTTATAGTTATATATGATAATAGATGATATATCCGGATCTATTATCCAGTACTCTTTTACCCCATATTTTTCGTATAGATCTTTCTTCCTGGTTAAATCAGATTTTGAAGTAGCCTGTGAAAGTACTTCAACTATTAAATCGGGAGCTCCTTCAATGAATTTTTTCTTAATAATATTTGACCGTTTGTTGTTAATAAATATTATGTCTGGCTGAAGCACATTATACTTATCCAAATATACATCAACCGGTGCAAAAAGGATCATACCCAATTTATTATTTTCAACGTAATTAAACATTCTGAAACCAAGGTTCCTTAAAATAATTTGATGAAAAATACCGGGAGCCGGTGTCATAATTAATTCTCCGTTAATAAGATGATATGGCGCCCCCTCCGGCAGCAATGCATATTCCAGATAGGTATATTTTTCAACCTTTTTCAGATCATCGGGTAATATCTCTTCAAGCTCTTTTATTACCATATTCCTGCCTATATTCGCCCTCATTATAAAATGAACAAAAGATCTATGCTATGTAAAACTATACAAATCAAATCATATCATATCATAGATATCCTGATTCGTAAAGATGAAATGAACCGTGCCCTGTATTTTATTAACACATTTTTTTTGAAAAAATCATTTTCTGTCTGCACTTGGAAAATCCCGCTTAATTATAATTTAATCCTCACTTATTCCATTAAAACCATATTCTATCATTGACATAATGGTGTCAATTTTGTAAAATGGGAATCCTGTTTTTTTGAAATTTTTTTCTACACGAGAGTGTTTAATATTGACAAAAAAAAAGGATAAATGAAATGCGGCTTAAAGTTTTGTTTACGGCAATCATGACACTATCCATTTTCCTTTACGGTTCAGGATGTACCGGAATCGAATCCCCGGTTAGATATACCGAAGATGAACCGGGCAATCCGGCAGGACCATCACCTGATGGACTTTTAATCATACCGGATAAGAATGAAATCTTCGACACTGAGCCCCTCAGGGTTCAAGCCAGTGGTGGTGAAGGTGAAATAACCTGGGGTACGGAGCCGCAGTTTGAAAATTCATTCCTTCCCGCGACCGGTGATCTCGTGCTTTTTTCACCACCCGATATTTCTTCGGATGCTTACGTGACGATCATAGCAAAGGACCAAAAAAACAAAACCGCCCGCGCGGAAATACTCATTATTGATGACGGACCTGGGCCCGAGCCCGGGGATATACTCATAAATGAAATCGCGTGGGCAGGTACGCAGAAAAACTGGCGCGACGAGTATATTGAATTGATCAATAAAACCGACAGGGCCTTTTTATATTGACTTTTGGTCAATCGAAAACATGGCCGGGTCAGGTAATTCTTTCTATTTTTCGGGAAAAATAGGCCCGGGCGGGCTTTTTCTTATCACTAATTACGCGGAAGAAAGCGAGAACACGGCCATTTCCGCATCTGCCGACTATGCAGACTCCGAGTTGTCCATTCCGAACACCGCTTTCGGGCCCTTTATATTGAAAAATTATGAAGGTATGATCTTCGACACGGTAGGAGACGGCGGCTCATATCGGTTCGGGGAAAATTCCGCTGAAGTCAAAGCGTCCATGTCAAGGTATAATTCTTCAACTTCAACTGTTTGGGAACCGGAGTCCTGGTACACAGAAACTCTTTCCCTAAATCTGCTTGACGGTACAATGGGCACACCAGGCGCCCGGAACAGCGGTGAAACAGGCGGTGCCGGGGCATCCGGTGACAGCGCCATCGCAATAATAACCGAATACTACATCGATGCCGGGGACGAAATTGGAGAAGACTGGGTGGAGCTTTTTATAATTAAAAGCGGGAGCATCCGGGACTTTATTTTGACCGATCTTGACGGGACCGACCTTTCGATAACCAACTGGAAGGATATCGAGGTGGAAGAGGAACAGTATATCCTCGTGGTCTGGGGAAGAAGTTCGGATGAGGAGCCTTATTGCAATGAAGGAAACAGGTTCTACATACCCGACAACCCCCCGGCAGGGACAAAGGATGAACTGGTCCTTCTTTCCGGGGGTGTTTTTCTTGATGGGCTGGGTTACTATTCCTCAGTAGATAACATGTTAGATAAACAAGACATGGAAAAACTAATTGGATACGGATGGTCCGGAGATCCCGTATACGGCAAACATGCCTCAAGACGAACAGATGTAAACGGAAATTATGTTAATGAATTGAACGTATCAAGCTGGGATGTTGTGGCTGTGCCAACCCCGGCGGAAGACCTATATCTTTCAAATCATCCCAGGGCCACATCCAGCAGCATCATGACGGCAAACCCCAGCATCGCGCCCAGTGTCGCGATATCGGTGTTTTTGCCCCGCTGTGATTCGGGTATCAACTCTTCAACAACCACAAATATCATTGCCCCGGCGGCAAACGAGAGCGCGTACGGCAGTATAGGGCGCGCGATTAAAACAATTGCTGCTCCCAGTACACCCGCAAACGGCTCAACCACACCGGACAGCTGGCCGTACAAGAAACTCTTCCCCCTTGAAAGCCCTTCCCTTCTCAGGGGCATTGATACCGCGAGTCCTTCGGGGAAGTTCTGTATGCCTATCCCGATAGTAAGCGCAATAGCCCCTGCCAGGGTCGCAGACGGCACGCCGTACGCTACTGCACCGAAAGCCACCCCAACGGCCAGCCCCTCCGGAATGTTGTGGAGTGTGATCGCAAGAACGAGAAGGACACTGCGGTGAAGGCTTGTTTTCACACCTTCGGCCTCTTCTTCAGGAAGACCAAGGTGTAAATGAGGCATTATTTTATCGACCGCCCTGAGAAATACCCCGCCTGAAAGAAATCCGATGACTGCCGGGACATAGGGCGGCAGGTTGCTGCTTTTAGCCATTTCTATGGCCGGAGCGAGAAGCGACCAGAAACTTGCTGCGATCATGACCCCGGCGGCAAAACCGAGCATGCTGTCAAGCATTTTCAGGTTCACCTTCCTGGTAATAAACACTACTGCCGCTCCGAGGGCGGCCAAAAACCATGTGAATAGCGTCCCGGACAGCGCCTGCAGCACAGGGTGAAGATCGACCAATGATTCTAACATCGCAAAAACCTCTACCGTCGTTAAAATATATTATATTTCAATAAGCGCGGCATGTCTACCCAAAATCTTTAAGCTCTTTTTTTATCCTTTTCAGCTCATCGCTGACCCTGTTGAGAGCGGTCCCGCCGATGGTGTCGTGGTTGTTGACCGATTTGAGGCTGTCGAAAACCTCGTACACGTCCCTGGCAAAATCCTTTGAAAACGTCCGGTACTCTTCGAGTGTCAGGTCCTGGAGACTTTTGTCCCGGTCAAGCGCGTATTTTACAATGCTGCCTACAATCCTGTGGGCGTTTCTGAAAGCTGCTCCTTTCAACACAAGATAATCGGCAAGATCGGTGGCAAATAAAAAACCTTTCGATTTTACCAGGGCTTCTTTTATTTTGTTTTCATTGACAGCCAAACCTTTTACAACTTCTACCATAACATCTACAACGGCAAAGGTTGTCTCCACGGTGTCAAAGAGCCCCTCCTTGTCCTCCTGCAGGTCCCTGTTGTAAGTGTAGGGCAGCCCCTTCATCAAGGTGATAATGGAAACAAGGTTTCCTATGACCCGTGCCGATTTTCCCCTGATCAGTTCCAGAGAATCGGGGTTCTTTTTGTGGGGCATCATCGAGGACGTGGTTGTCAGGTCGTCCGGGATCAGAAAATACCCGGTTTCGTCGGCCGAGAAAATTATCAGGTCTTCGGAGATCCTCGAGAGAGTGATGAGAAGTGACACACAGATAAACTCAAATTCGATGATGTAATCACGCGTCGAAACTGCATCGATCGAGTTGTGCGACAAGGTTTCAAAGGACAGCTCTTTCATTAAGAAGTCCCTGTCAATGCCCAGGGTGGATCCGGCGACAGCCCCCGACCCCAGAGGAAGGACTTTCAGCCTCTTTTTATAGTCGTCCAGCCTTTCTTTATCTCTCCTGAAGGAATGATAGTATGCTAAGAATATGTGGGAAAGGCTTACAAGCTGCGCCTGGCGCAGGTGTGTGTATGATGGTATGATCACATTTATAAACTTTTGGGCCCGGGTAAATATGGACTTTAACAGGGTAGTGATCTTTCTATCAAGCGCTTCGACCGTGTCCATGAGGTACAGCCTTTCATCGAGAACTATCTGCTCGTTCCTGCTCCTGCCGGTATGGAGCTTGTGAGCTGCTTCTCCGATCTTTTCGAAAAGCCGTCTTTCGATATTCATGTGTATGTCTTCATCTTCCGTTTTGAAGGGAAAACGCCCCTCTTCTATTTCTTTGACGATAGATTCGAGCCCATCGAGTATTTCCTGCTTCTCAATCCCGCTGAGTATCCCCTTTCTGAAAAGCGCACCGGCATAAGCGGCGGACCCCTTTATGTCCTCCCGGTACAGTTTTTTGTCAAAAGCAATGGAGGCGTTGATCCTGGAAAAGGCGCTGTTTATTGACGCGTCAAACCTTCCGTCTCTGATCGGCACTTTGTTCTCCTTATTTTATCGGTGCTTACGCGCCCAAAAAAGCTGTCGTGATCAGCAAATCAAAACCCTGCGCTTTCATATTCCTCTATCTCCATCTCGTTGAGGATCATCGTCTCGTCCCCCTTTCTTAATTGGAGAAATGTCTGTTTTATCAATATTTAAAACTCTTTTAATTGCTCAATTAGCAAGAAGATTATAAAGCACAGCTTTTTGAGCGTGGAGCCTGTTCTCCGCTTCGTCATACACTGCCGAGCTGGCGCTGTCGATCACGGAATCAGAAACGACCACACCCCTGCGGACAGGAAGACAGTGCATAAAAATCGCATTGCCGGTCAGGTCCATTTTTTCACTGTTCACGATCCAGTTGCCCAGCTTTTTCTTATGTTTTTTTTCCTCGTCCGGGCGCCCGTAAAATTCAAGGCTGCCCCAGCTTTTTGCGTACACGACCCTGCTGTCTTTATAACCTTCTTCAATATTATCGGTAACGGTGAGTTTTCCTCCCGCATTTTGTGAGAGGGACTGTGCCCGTTCGAGGATCGTGCTGTCAAGGTCGTATCCGGAAGGCCGCAAAAAACGGACATCCATACCGAATGAGGCTGAAGCAAGAAGAATGGAATTGGGGACCGCCATGGGCAGAGGTTTAGGGTGGTTCGCCCACGTGATTGTAATAGGAATGCCTTTCAGATCACTCCCGTATTTTTCCCGGATAGTCATAATATCCGCGAGCGCCTGGTTGGGATGATAAAGGGACGACTCCATGTTTATAACAGGTACCCCCGAGTGCCTGGCAAAGGCCGCGATAATGGGGTCTTTTTTATCCTTTTCCCAGTCCTCACCAGCGGCAAAAGCTCTTATACCAACAGCGTCACCATAGCGCCCGAGTACTTTCGCCGCGTCTTTTATGTGCTCCGCGCCGGCGCCGTCCATTATAACACCGTTCTCCGTCTCGAGCTTCCAGGTGTCTCCCCCGGTGTTGAGCGTGACGACATTGCCGCCGAGCTGCTGCATCGCGAGCTCAAAAGAAGTTCTGGTCCGTAAGGAAGGGTTGAAGAAAAGAAGCACGAGGTTTTTTCCGCTCAGGTTCCTTTTCTTCTTTTTTCTCTTCAGATCGATAGCAAGATCGATCATCCGGCCGAGTTCTTCTGCCGTGTAATCGGAAGTTGTAATAAAGTGTTTCATCTCTTTTTCCTCTTTATATCCTTTTGTTGTCTATTGGTATCCGGCCGCTATCGGTTATGGGAAAATCCTTTTCAATAATCTTTTAAAGCCGATAAAAAAATGTCGATCTCATCGTGTTTTAAAATAAGCGGGGGGAGAAGTCTTAAAACATTTTTCTTCGACGATGTGCCGGTAATTATCCCGCGTCCGAGCAAATAATCTCTGAGACCGGCAGCGTCCTCTATTTCGATGCCGAGAAGCAGTCCTTTTCCTTTTACGTTTTTTACATTTTTAAAATTGCCGAGCTCCCGCATGATGTACCGGCCCGCCTCCCGTGCGTTTTGAACAAGTTCCTCTTCTTTTATTACTTCAAGATTTGCTTTTACGGCTGCCATCGCAACAGGGCCGCCTCCGAAGGTGCTGCCGTGCTCCCCGGGCCCGATCGTCTCTGATATCCGGTCATTTATGATAACACCGCCCACAGGGATCCCTCCTCCAAGCCCTTTGGCGAGGGTAATAATATCAGGGGCGATACCCAGCCTGTCACCGAAAAACCAGCTCCCTGTCCTTCCAAGCCCTGTCTGGATCTCATCAAAAACAAGGACAACCCCCCGCTTCGAGCATATCTCACGGAGCTTTAAGTAGTACGGGTCCCCGGCGATCTCCACGCCCGCCATGGATTGCACAGGCTCGAGGATTACCGTGCCCGTGTCCTCTGTAAGCGATCTTTCAAACTCCCCGATGTTTCCAAACTCCACAAATACA
>DRHN01000107.1 GCA_011049595.1 Spirochaetota bacterium
GACAGCAATGAAACATTGCTTTATTTTACAGATTTCTTCAATACTTGCCGAGCCGGTTAACCACTATGAAATTTATCAAAGAGATGACAAACGCATAACTTGCGGCATTTGTTGAATCACACCTGAGAAATAATGGAATTGACGTCGTTCTCTCCTGCGGTGCATTCGTTTCAATCTACAGCAATAATAAGTATATGTTTCAATGGACGTTGATTTTATCAATACTTGATAAGGTCCAGCCATCGTTGACACTTTTTATACATTAAACGTTCTTTGAAAATCTAATATAGAATTGACCTAAGACTAAAAGAAACGGGGGCAATTCTATGAGTGGGAAACGAACAAAAGCATTACGCTTGGAAGCAATAGAACGTTATCAAGCAGGAGAATCCGCCACTACAATTTGTTGTTCCATTGGGAAGAGCAGGCAATGGCAGTATTTGGATGGATAAATTTAATGTTAGCTTTATCAACAAGAAAAAGAGAATGAGGGACACGGAAATAACAGAACTCCTCTACATGAGATTTGTAAACGAATTTGAATCAATTTATCATAAATCAAAGAACATCATCGCTGTCTTTCACCATGTCCCCTTTAAAGAGATGGTTCGCTACAATAATAAACCGGACTGGGATTACTTTTCTTCATTTATGGGGTTATAAAAGTTCGGGGAATATCTATTAAGAAAAAACAAGATAAAACTCGTCATTTCAGGACATTAGCATTCTAAAAAAAGGAGACGTAATATACGCAGGGACTTTAGTCAGATACTGTTGTTCATGCTCAAAGGCTTTTATTGGAACCAAACGAGTTTTGCTCAACGCTCTATTGGCCATCCTAACAGTCGACCACTCAAAGGCTTGCCGGTTTAAGTCTCCCAGCGTCTCAAATGTGCGGCCAGGGAAGAAAATCGTCTCTACGGTGTAGAAGCTCCTCTCATTGCCTGCTTTTCTGTTAGAATGTCTGATTTCATGGCAAACAAATTCAAACCCGTATTGCCTGGCAAATCCTTCCATCTCCGGCACCATAACTGTGTTTTTACCGCTTCCTCGAAGCCGGGCAAGATTTGTATTGTCAATTATACAAATCCTGGCAGTGTAACCCCAATAGGTCAGCGCCTCACGGAGAAAACATTTTATTTTGAATCGATTAAATGAACGATAAAATTTTAAATTACGTATCTTCTAGTAGTGAAAATAGAGAAGACTGACCACAACCCGGACTTGCTTACCATCCATTGTGATAGTGTAAGGGGATGTGTCATGCTGCATTTCGGCCCCTGGTTCATCTGGAACCCGGCCGCATCGCATATTACGTGAATCGCCAAGATTCCTTTGTGATTTTTCTAAAAGCATATAGTATTATTATGGAAATAAGAAGAGTTTAACCGGAGGATTATTATATGCTATCCCTTAATAAAAGAGTGTTTCCGGGTTTCTTTTATGACAGGACAGTGAAAAGCGTGTCAACGGCCCGGAGGCTGCCTTTTACACAATGGACCAGGCACGGGAGAATTGTCAGTGGAACCTGACCCATAATCCCCTGGTAACCCTGGAATGCCGCTACAACGGCATTACCTTTTATCCGGATGCCGGATATGTCTACGGGGATAGGGAAACCACAACCCTGGCTTCTGTAAAGGTGCTCAGGAAATAAATGCGGGACGCTTGGTCCCATTGGCGGCTGTTTTGCACTATTTGCCGCCTTGGAATGTCATAAAGGGTCCCGTTCTGGAAGGTTCCCGGGTATCACCATTAATCACTTCGTTTGTTGTAGAGGTTACCATTGAAATAATATTCATTCCAATATGTTTGACCGTTTTCCACATGCACCTAGTAGTACATCTCATACTCGGTCCCGTCGTAGGCCATCATGTAGATAACTCCCGCTCTTTTATTCCCGCGCACAGTCCAGCGTCCCCCTCCCTGGTCCTCTCCCGCTACCCCCAGGAACCGGTCTGCTCTCCCGACCAGCCATCCGAAAGTTCGCCTGAATAACTCGACACATAACTGTCTGAATACTCGCCGTTCGGCATGAGAGTCATATAGCTCTCCGTATTACTTGTATAGCTCACCCACGCGCCGGAAAAATGGGCGGTCAAAGCGGATGTATCAACCTTTACATACTGCATACTTTTCGCAATATTGTCAGCAGCCCCGGCAAGCTGGGTGCCCTCTTCCGTGGGACCGGCCTGCAGTTCACCTATTACCTTCTGCAAACTCGCCGCCAGATGAGGCATCACAATTATCATTCCGGCAATCGTGTTATGACCCGGCACCGCACCATCGGGGCCCTGCTGATGTACCCATCCGGAGGGCGCCTTGAAATTGAAACCCCAATTGTCATCTCCGATCATTTGGCCGGTAAGGATATACGCACTGGCAAAAAATATTACGAGAAATATCGTTAATACGGATCTTTTCATATCTGCTCTCCTTTTTTATACACTTTAAAATATTCAAGAACTAATTAGCCGCACTAACATGAGCTGTCTCCGGGAACAAATGATATATTATCCGATTCTATTGAAGCAAAATCAAGTGATTTTCTTCCCCTGAGTAGGATTAGATATGCATTGAGTTAATTCGACTCTTATACTTCTCAACTATTGGATGGGAATCTATTGGAGGATATCAATAATATTTATCGCACATCCGGGGAAGATTCCGGGTCACGCTTTTTGTTCGTCGACGCTGAGTTTTACCCATTGATCGAAAACCTTGATATAAAAGAAGTCCGGGTAGTGCTCATCGATGACATGGGTTCACCCGTCGATCCTTATGAGGAGTTTCTTGACGCAGGATCCCCGAAACCACTTCAAAAACAATTGGCCGACGAAGAGGAACCCATTTCAATAAACTATACATCCGGTACGACGGGTCGGCCAAAGGGCGTGGTCTACTCTCACCGCGGCGCCTACCTCAATTCTTTGGGGTCCATTATCGAAATGTGTTTGAATCTCAACAGTTTGTTTTTGTGGATCATACCTATGTTTCACTGCAATGGCTGGTGTTTTACCTGGGCGGCAACGGGAGTTGGAGGGACGCGAAAAAAGAATCCATTAATACGTTTTTCAGGAATGTGACAGCCAAATTATTATGTCAACTATTCCCAGTGAGGGTTTCTGCAGTTCCCAAACGAAACAAGGCAATTCGAGCGAAACCAAAAATCCGCAGTTATGCGCCCTTGGGCCCTTTGCGGCCAGGCAGAAACTTACCGTCGTCCTTTACGTTTCGTGCCTTATCAAGGCAGCTCTCCAGCCAGCCAATTTGGCAATCTCTTCTCGCATTGAACACAGGAACATATGGCTTCATGTCCAGCAAAGGAGCTCTATGGACAATGTCTACATCTTCTATATAAAGGACATTTCCGATAACTCGTTTCAACTTGACCACCGAGAAACCTATCGGCTTGGGCCGAACCGGAGCACGAGTTGCAAACAGCCCATGCTCTTTCTTATCGAGAAATGGCTTCACCTTAAGCACCGCCTTGGCTGAAAGATGGAAATGATATAGCAGTATAAGGTGAGAAAAGCCCTCTAGCGTGAGTTTATTATAAATCAGAAGAGAAATTATACTTGAAGGTTCCAAATCATTATGATTTAATGATTTGGAACCTTTTTTTATTTATTCTTAGTGTATACACTGTATATTTAAAGGAGGCCCTTATTGTGACTACCATCCAACAAAAAACTTCAAGAGGCCATAAATACCGGTATAGTGTTGAGTCCGGCTTTTGTAGTTATTTTGTCACATGACGTAATGGTAATTGACCACTTTCGTTAACGTGATATAGAGAGGATGATCATGAATTCGCGTACTCAACCGGACAGTACCATCCATATCGTCGAAAAGGCCAAAGCATTTGGAGCATCAATGGCCGGAATTACAAGTATTACTTCCCTTCAGAATGCACCTTCTTATGAGGTTTATGGAAATGCTGAGTGGCCTGTGGAAGCCAAATCACTGATTGTGCTGGCCCAGGTCCATGAAATATCTGTACCCGAACTTGATTGGTGGGACGATAAAAATGGAGGAACCCCCGGGGACCGCCAATTAGGAAGTATAGCGAATAGTCTGAGACAATGGTTGAACGAAGAATTGAATATCGATGCTTGGTCTTTACCCTATCATATTGAAAAAGGGGGGATATTCCTCAAGGATGCAGCGGCGCTTGCGGGATTAGGTACCATGGGTAAGAATAATCTGCTGATCACTCCGGAATTTGGACCACGGATTCGTTTACGTGCCCTGCTCCTAAATGTGGATTTGGAACCTACCGGACCGATAGATTTTACCCCTTGTGAAGCCTGTAATATGCCATGCAGGCGGGTCTGCCCGCAGGAGGCCTAAAGGCCAATCGAAAAGGGGATAAAAAGCGATGGGAGATCGAAATGATCATTGCATTTACATCGGATCTTCATATAGACACTTCTAACGAATATTTTTCTGGTTCTTGAAAGAATAAAGGAGAGACTAAAACAAAGTGAACCAGATGTATTTATCATTGCCGGTGATATTGGTGCATACCTTACCAGTGTACAGGATGCTTTAAGTGTCTTCAGAGAATTGGATATAATAAAGATATTCATTCCAGGAAACCACGATATATGGAAAGAGGAGATTCACAATAGTTACGAGAAATACTTCTCTCTTCTTCCTAAAATTACCAGAGAAAACAATTTTTCCCCTCTATGGATCAAGCCCATAGTCATTAATGGGATTGGATTCTGTGGAAGTATGGGTTGGTATGATTATTCATTAAGAAACCCAAAAATGAGATTCTCTATGCAGGATTATGAACGGAAAGAGTACAATGGCAGTATCTGGATGGATAAATTTAATGTTAGCTTTATCAACAAGAATAAGAGAATGAGGGACACGGAAATAACAGAACTTCTCTACATGAGATTTGTAAACGATTTTGAATCAATTTATCATAAATCAAAGAACATCATCACTGTTTTTCACAATGTCCCCTTTAAAGAGATGGTTCGCTACAATAATAAACCGGACTGGGATTACTTTTCTTCATTTATGGGGTCAGAAAAGTTCGGGAAGTATCTATTAAGAAAAAGCAAGATAAAGCTCGTCATTTCAGGACATCAGCACACTAAAAAGAAAGTTGAAATCAGGCGCTTTTTAAGTCGTGGGTCAATAATATCCATAGCTTCTCCCTTCGGGTATTTTTTAACTAACGGCAAATATTCTGCAGAAAAATGGTATAATGAAAGGCTCTCCTTTATCAAGGTATAGTAATCCTGACTTAAATAAGCTCAGAACCTTTTGTCTAAAAAACTCACGTTAATGATAAGAAAGAAAAAGTGTGATGAGGACTTTACTCCACAGTAGAGGCAGAGGAAACACATATGCGAAAATCTAGTGGTGCAACCCATAATTAATTTGACATCATTTTTACCTATGACAATATCATATTTTTAATTATACATGCTTAAACTGATTAACTTCTTGAGAGAAATCGGAGGTCCTGATATATATTAGGCTAAAGCTGCTTTTGCTAAAAGGTCTTTTTCATTGTACCTCATAGTTTGTAGTTCTTTAATTTTCTAATAATTTTCTTATTTATCTCAGACATCTGCGCAAGGATCCCGTCAATGTCCTGCTCTTCAGCATGTTCAATATGAATACCTGCCAGCACTACCGTCACCCTGTTTAAAGCTCTGGCAATAAGGTCAGCCAGGGGAGAAGCTATCCGGTCGTCTTTATGACCGCCGAAATTGTATACAGAAACAGTACTGCTTGGCGAAGAATTGTCCCTTAAACTCAAGCAGGGGACAGCAATGGCTATGGATCCAATATGGGGTTTATCTCCTCCTTCTGCAATTGCTATTATCTCATTCCCTACTTCCATCACCGATACATCGATCCGATAGGGCTTGGTTTCCCTGTATGCAAGTATTATTTCCATCTTTGGTATAGATTATTATCAATATTTAAGTGATCCAGGATCTTGCCAATAGTATGATTAATTAAATCATCAATATCAGAAGGTTTTATATAAAAAGCCGGCATGGGGGGCAGAATAACAACGCCCAGCCTGGAGAGTTTAAGCATATTTTCCAGGTGAATCGCATTTAATGGTGTTTCCCGGGGAACAAGTATGAGTTTTCTACCCTCTTTTATACTTATATCCGCAGCACGGGTAATTAAATTATCCGAATACCCACAGGCAACAGCAGCCAGGGTCTTCATGCTGCAGGGAATAATAACCATTCCCTGAAATAAAAAAGAACCGCTGCTGATGGAAGAAGCTAAATCTTCCCCATCGTAAGAATAATTTGCCTTTTTTTTTATTTCTTCCACTGTATAATCAGTCTCCGTTTTTATGGTAGCATGGGCCCACTTACTTAAGATCAGATGAGTCTCTACTTTTTCTTTGCTCAGAGTTTCTAATAATCTAATCCCATAAATTGCACCACTTGCCCCGCTGACAGCTACAATTAATCGTTTCACTTTCTTCCCCTAAATTTTAATCCGCCAAAAATTAAATGACTAAATATTTACTTTATCCGCACAGGCCTTAATTGCCTGAATAATTTTACTATACCCGGTACAGCGGCATAAATTTCCGGCAATAGCTTTGCGTATTTCTTCCTCTGTAGGATCGGAGTTTTCATCGAGGAAAGCTTTTGCTGACAAAATCATCCCTGGAGTACAGTATCCACATTGAATAGCCCCATATTGAACAAAAGCATCCTGAAGAGGGTGAAGCTGCCCCTTTTTTGACAGACCCTCAATCGTAAGAATCTCTTTTCCATCCGCTTCAATCGCCAGCACCAGGCAGGAATTAACAGCTTTACCATTCATAATGATAGTACAGGCCCCACAATCCCCTGTATCACAACCCCGTTTTGTTCCAGTAAGACCTACCATATCCCTGATTACATCCAGTAATAATTCCTGAGGCTCAACTTCCAAACGGTATTCCTCATCATTTACCTTTAAATGTACTGCTTTTCCCATCAATTTTCCTCCCTGTCTTTTATACTTATATCCCCGGCAATATCTGCGTGGATAGAAGGGATGATCTTAACACTTCATCTATCTCCTTCTTTTGATAATCCGGAGAGATGTATTAATGCTCTCCGGACTAAAATACCCACTATTTTCTTCCGGTAACCGGCAGAAGCACGTACATCAAAAATAGGGCTTGCTGCTTTTTGGGCGAGCGCAGCTGCTTTTTCTATTAATTCGAATTCCGGCTTTTCCCCTGTTAGAATTTCCTCTGCATTTCTTGCTCGAATGGGTGTAGGGGCTACCGCTCCAAGAGCAATTTTTACATCGTCCCACTTTCCTTCTTCATTATCATCGGTAACGGCAACTGCTACTCCCACCACAGCTATATCCATTGCTCTTCTCGGACTGTGTTTTATATATATACCCTTCTTTTTCCGGGGAGGAAGCTGTATCTCCGTAAGGATTTCTTTATCCAGAGCAGTCAACCCCGGCCCCTTAAAAAATTCTTCTAAAGAAATAACTCTTTCTCCTGTTAAAGATTCGATTTTTACCCTGGCATCCAGACAAATCAGGGAAGGGGCGGTTTCTGCAGATGGAGCAGCGTTACACAGATTACCACCAATAGTAGCTTTATTTCTCACCTGCACGGACCCGACCAACCCGGCGGCACTGGAAAGAAGGGGGTAATTTTCTTTGACTAAAGGAGAGTTCTCTACTGCGCGGATAGTAGCTAATGCCCCCATAGTTAACCCCTGCCCGGAATCATTATTTATGTTGTTCAACTCAGGAATTCCCTTAATATCAATAATATACCTGGGAGATTGTCCTTTTACTTTCATTCCCACCAAAAGATCGGTACCACCCGCAAGAATTTTTGCCTGTCCATCATAGCTATTTAAAAGGGTCAAGGCCTCGGATAATGTAGAAGGTTTAAAATAATCAAATTTTTTTAGCTTTCTCAACATAATTATACCCTTAATTCATGAAGAAAATAATTTTTTTAATTACCCTCTCTCTAAATTTTGTCCGGTCAAACAAATAAGCAGATTAGAAAATAAAGCGGCGCCGAACTCTAATACTTTCTCATTAAAGTCAAACTCTGAGCTGTGAAGTGGAAAACCAGCACCCTCTTTCCCGCAACCTAACCTTACCAGCACAGCCGGAACCTTTTGAGCAAAATAAGCAAAATCATCCCCCCCCAGTTGAGGAGAAGGAAGGTTTAGCACACTTTTTCCACCTAAAATTTTCTTTAAGATCAAAATACAGGCCTCTGTTAAATCTTCATCACATATTACCGGCGGAGAACCGGATGTAATAGAAATCTCAGCATCTATCCCAAATGTTCCCTCAAGCCCCTTCATAACGGATTTTAGCCGGGAAAAAAGTAAATCTCTTATCTCCGAACTCAAGCTGCGGATAGTTCCCTTTAACATCACCTGATCGGGGATAATGTTGGAAACATTTCCTCCTTTTATTTCACCTATGGAGATTACAGCGGGCTCGGCCGGCGGAATATTACGGGAAACAATGGTTTGTATCGCCTGTACGGCAAAGGAGGCAGCTGTTACCGGATCAACAGAAAGATGGGGAGTAGCTCCATGAGCTGATCTTCCTTTAACGGATACAGAGAAATCATCGACATAGGCGTTAATCTGTCCGGGTTTTAATCCCACACTCATTAAAGGGAACCGGGGGTCTAAATGCAGCCCCAGAATGGCATTCACCCCGGGATTATCCAAAACACCCTGTTCCAGCATTAATTTTGCACCTTTTAATACTTCCTCGCCTGATTGAAAAATTATTCTTATTTTCCCTTCCCAACAGGATCTTAGTCCCTGTAAAATACTGACTATACCCAAACCTATTGCCGTATGAGCATCATGGCCGCAGGCATGCATGCATCCTTCTACTGACGATGCATAGGGTAATCCTGTTTTCTCAGCGATGGGAAGAGCATCCATATCTACCCGTAAAGCGGTAAAAGAGGAACCCTCCCCGCTCTTTCCCGAAAGATCGACCATTATCCCCCCATCCATCTGCCGGTAAGATTTCGCCAGCCCCATCTTTTTCAACTCTGTATGGACAAGCTTTTTAGTAAAGGGTAAATCCAGGCCCGCTTCAGGATTCTGATGAAGCAGCCGGCGCCATCCTATTATTGAAGCACTTTTCTTCTTAGCTGATTGTTTCAATAAAGAAAAATCCACCGGTCACTTTTCCCCCTGGTTTAAACCAAAAAATATCCTTTCCTGATTCATGGGAAGCTGTTTGAATCTTACGCCTGTGGCATGATAAATAGCGTTAGCCACGGCCGCAGGCATGGGTACCAGCCCCGGCTCCCCGATTCCCTTTGCACCAAAGGGCCCATCCGGATCGATGCTTTCTATGAGAATTACATCATAGGAAGGTGAATCCAGGGCGGTCCAGATTTTATAATCGGCAAAATTAGGATTAAGAAGGTTACCTTCCTGCTCCACACACTCCTCGGTAAGAGCATAACCCAGACCCTGAAGCACGGACCCCTCTATTTGTCCTTCCGCCATCATAGGATTAATGGTCCGTCCGGTATCATGGGCAGCCGTGACTTTGATTATCTTTACCTGGCCTGTTAAAGTATCTACCTCCAGTTCCACTACCTGACAGGCAAAAGCAAATGTAGGAAGGTGGTGGCCATACTTTCTATCAAGAGCCACCTGGGGAGCAAGAGGGTCATAGTAACGCCCCCTGCCGGATAAAGGATAACCCAGCCTGGTTATGGCAAACTCAACTGCTTTCTTAAAAGCAACGAATAGATCAGGATGATCTTTAACATAGATTTCCCCCTCCTTTGCCTCCAGGGCCCGGGGGCTTTTATCCAGCATTTTACCCGCCGCCGTCATTACCTCCTTTTTTACTTCTTCAGCAGCACTCTTGGCGGCATTCCCGCAAATAAATGAAGTTCTGCTTCCCCAGGCCCCCAGATCATAGGGAGTAATCTCTGTATTGTTATTAATTACCGTGATTTCTGTTGGATTTATACCCAGGACTTCAGCCGTTATTTGAGCAATAACCATTGTTGCACCCTGTCCGATTTCAGCGGCCGGAGAAATAACGGTTACCATTCCATCCTCAGATAGTTTAACAAAGGTATCTGTAGCAGCGTAGCTATAAAATCTTCCCCCGGCACCCGTATGAATCATGGCAGCCATGCCTATTCCTCTATACCTTCCATCTCCCAGATAAGAGTTTTTTGCCCTTTTTTCTTTCCAGCCGGATTTTTCGACAGCTTGATTTATGCAATCTGTAAACCCGCAGCTGGTAATCTTCGCGCCTGATGCTACTTCCTCGCCAGATTTGTTGGCGTTTCTCAGACGCAGCTCCTTGGGATCCATGCTTAACTTTTCAGCAATGTCATCTAATTGACCTTCCATAGCAAAATGAAGCTGCGGGTTCCCAAATCCGCGAAAAGCTGTCCCGAACTGCTTATTGGTGTAAACTCCGTAACCGTCATATTTAATATGAGGCACGTTGTATAAAATTGAAAAACACTCTCCGGCATAATTCAGTGTAGCCGGCCCCTTGTCATTATAAGCCCCGTTATCCACAATCACTTTAGCCTGGCGCGCTAATATTTTTCCATCTTTGCGGACACCTGTTTTTAAATCAATTATATAAGGATATCTTGTCCGTGCAGTTGAGAATTCTTCTTCTCTGGTATTGACGATTTTAACCGGCCTTTCTGTAATGCGGGAAAGAATAGCCGCAACAGGTTCTTTCATATCGGTAACAAGACGCTGACCAAAACCACCCCCTACAGTTGTCTGGATTATTTTTACTTTAGATAAGGGTATATCCAGGATTCTGGCCAGCTCCTGACGAGCCGTATGAGAAGCCTGATGAGGAGCCCGTATGGTAAGCATACCCAGTTGATCAAAATAAGCGATGCAGCCGTGAGTTTCCAAACAGCAGTGAGTGACCTTGGAAGTGACATATCGATCTTCAAAAATATAATCGGACTCGAAAAATCCTTTCTCTATATCTCCAAAACTCTTGTGTCCCTCAAAAGCAACATTACTTTCCCTGTCGGTATGAATAAGGGGGGCATCCGGTCTCATAGCTTCTTCAGGATCAAAAACTGCAGGAAGAACCTCATACTCAACCTTTA
>DRHN01000108.1 GCA_011049595.1 Spirochaetota bacterium
ATAAGAGACAGGTACAGGAGTCGCAAAGTACATCAATGCTCAAAGATGAACTCGCCAAATACGGAGTAACGGTTCTTGCAGTTCGTATCGGCGATATCGGAGACGAAAAGAGCCTGGGTTTGCTTCTGAAGACCCAGACAGACCGTGAAATAGCCCTTCAGCAACAGGCAACGTTCGAGGAACAGCAGCGTGCAGCGGAAAAACAAAAAGAACTGACAAAGACCAAGCAGGAGGCTGAAGAGGAAAAACGGCTGGCAACTGCTATGTATAACGTTCAGATAGCTACGCAGGATAAGCAGAAAAGGATTATTGAGGCACAGGCTAAGGCTGAACAAATTCGCCTTACCGCTGAGGCCAAGGCTCTGGCTTATAAGAAGATTTCCGAGGTGATTGGCCCAGCCAATGCCGCTCTTATCGAGATTATGAAACTGGTCGAAGCCGGTAAAATAAGGATTACGCCGGAAGTAATGGTCGGCGGTGCGGGTGCAGGTATGACCGATGCGCTGATGGGAACTGTTCTAAGGGGTATGCTCGACAAAAAGGCTGCTTCAGGGAAAAATAAATGACATTTATGATATAGATACTGAAAGCTCAAAAGCCCTCAACTTGTTTTCAGGTGGGGGCTTTTTTAATAGCACTAACTCATCAAGACAGTCCGTTTGCCAGGTTTACTTAAACAGTCCTTCAAGGCCCTCGATTATCTTTTCGCCTGCTTCGCCTTCCTACCTAAATGCTCCTTTAATCGTTCTTTCAACTGCTCTTTTAACTGTCCCTCAAGCAGTTTCCCAAGGTCAATCTCGGGCTTATCGATAGTACCTCTAAGCAGCGGCGGCATCGATATCCAGTGATGTGGTTATAAACAGAGTTGAGATTTCCCCAGCCAGGTCGTTACGAGAGCATTAAGTTCTTCATCCTGGTAATTGAACCTGGCAATTATTATTTTTTCTTTCCCTGATAATCGCCTGTAACCCCAAAACCACCTTACTTCTGTTTCCTTTTTACCATTCCGGCTGAAGTATTCAGGGAGATTGACATGGAAAAAGGAGATGCCATCGGCACCTCTTAATATGTTTACACGTCTCGAACCGCCCGTTTCGTGAAAGCGTATCAGGCCAAAGACATCATCAGCCAATTCTGTACTTACGTTACACTCTTTCATTATTCCTACCGAGATATTAGCACTATTTAAGGCATGAGCATCCTTGAACTCATCGTAATCTTTATAATCTTTTCGCTTCACTTTACGTTTCTCAATAGCTCTTTCTATATCATGAGCTAAAGCGGCGATCTGTAAGGCTTCATCAGCATCAGGCTTTAATTTAAGCAGCCACTCCAGGGTGTTTTTTGAGTGTATCGGGTCTTCAGGAACCAGGGAGTTTTTGATAATCTTTTCAATCTTCTTTTTTACACATTCGTTTTTTTTCATCTTTACCCAGAATCAATACTCTCCTGACATTTTCCACATTTGTCACTACCCCAATTATGAAAAGGATCAAGAGGATTTGATTTATTAAGGCCCCAAGAAAAATAATAAATATTCTAATATCACGCCCCATCCTGAAACGTGTTCTCACCCCGAGTTTTCTCATCAGACCATCATATTTGTCAGCAGTGTAACTGTTCATAAATGTGCCTGTAAGCGCCAAAAAACCGACGATGATATACAGAAAGTTGTCGTTTAAAAAATAAATATGACAAATCAACCCGAACAGAAGAAAAGCGTCCGCATAACGATCCAGAACGGCATCAAACCATCCTCCGAAAGCCGTAGATTGGTATTTCAGCCTCGCTATTTCACCGTCACAGCCATCAATAATAGAGGCTATTTGAGCAAGAACTGCACCGGCCAATAGGGTAGCGTAACCACCTTTCAAAAACAAAAATGATGATATCAAACAAAGCAAAAATGAAAAAAAAGATATCTGGTTTGGTGTAACCTTAGTTTTGACAAGAAATCGTGTGATTCTTGTGGATA
>DRHN01000109.1 GCA_011049595.1 Spirochaetota bacterium
AATTTACCGTTCTCTGTTAATATTGTACTCAAGAATATCCAGTAATATTTCCCGGTATTTAACCTCGATATTCAAACCGTATATAAGCTGCTTTGCCTCTTCGCTCAGTGAAAGTATTTTCTTTCTGATCATATCATGAACATGCGCCTTTTGAGATATGTCTCTCAACGTTTCAAGAGCCGACTTTGTATTAATTTTCTGATGCAGGATGTTTTGGACGGATTTTCTGTCCTCTCCCCGAACGCTTTTCAGAAGATAGTGGCTGTAGATGGTTTTTTTACCCTCCTCGATATCTGTGCCTACAGGTTTTCCAATTTCCTTTTCATCACCAAACAGGCCGAGCTCATCGTCCTTTATTTGAAATATGATGCCTATGCACTCTCCGAGCTTTTCAAGATGCAGCGCTGTTTTGGTGTCCTGGCCTGCAAGGATGGCCCCTGTCATTAGCGGCAGTGAAAATGTGTAGCGCGCGGTTTTAAAGCGGTAGAGGTCAAGTATCTCATCTTCCCCTGGTTCCAGGTTTGAAATGCTGAAGTAAACGTCCTGCATCTGGGCAAGTCCGACAAGAGTAAGCTCTTTTGACCAGAGATTGAATATTTTTCCTTTTGCCTCAGGGTATATATCAACTTCAGACAGTATTTCAAAGGCCAGAAAAAAACCTATATCCCCCGCGCAAATACCGAAACTTTCACCGAAATGGACGGGGTCATGATATTTTTCATTTTCACCCAGCTCCTGATACTGGGCGAAAAGAGTTTTTTCACCTCTTCGGACGTAGTCCCTGTCCATTATGTCGTCATGGATGAGAAGAGAGGAATGTATGAGTTCAACTGCAGAAGCGGTTTTAACGATCCACCCGGGGTCGTTTCCCTTATACATGAGGTAGGATAGTATGACAAGACCTCCCCGTATCATTTTTCCCTGCCCGGCAAAACCCGAGAACCTTCGCATTAGATCCTCCCCCCATATATTAACGGAAGAAAGTTCGTCTTTTTTTTTTGTTAAAAATGCAATGATAGATTCTTCGATAGAAGCCCTGTATTTTTCAAAAAATGGGTTCATTGTCATTTCAATAACATATAATATTTTATACTGAAAAACCAGTAATGATTGTACATCAGGGTTTTGCTTCACTTATTGTAAACAGTTATTTATACTTCAACAGCACGATGCGCACAGGCCGCAAAAGCAATTAATGGCATTTGTAATTATCTCAAGCAGGGTTTCTTATGTTTGAATTAAAGGACGTGTGTCTTTACAGAAAGAACAGAGTGATACTACAGAATATCCAGTGGAAGGTAAAAGACAATGAAAACTGGATCCTGTTCGGTAGAAATGGGTCGGGTAAGACTATGCTTCTGGAGATCATTTCAGGCTACATTTACCCCAGCAGGGGAGAAGTGATAAGGTTCGGGAAGCGGCACGGCGAGTATGATGTCAGAGAAATCAGGAAAAGAATAGGGTATATCAGCACTCCTTTGAAAAACATGTTCGGAGCGCGTGAAAAAATAATAGATGTGGTCACGAGCGGGTTATACGCCTCGATTGGGCTTTACATGGAACCTTCCGGGAAGCAGGTAAAAACCGCGCTGGAGCTTTTATCGACAATAAAAATGGAATCGCGGTCGGATGAGTGGTTCGGTATACTCTCGGATGGTGAGAAACAGAAGGTGTTAATGCTGCGGGCCCTCATCAACAACCCCGACCTGCTTATTCTTGATGAACCCGCGATGGGTCTGGATCTGACGTCAAGGGAGGACCTTCTTCTTACAATTTGGAAGCTCCATGAAATAAGAAATGCCGCGATCATTTATGTCACTCATCACACGGAGGAGATCACACCGATGTTCAATAAGATAAAGATAATCGCCGCCGGCCGCTCTTTTTACGCCGGGAGCATAAAAGGGGGCTTGAAAAAAGAGATGCTTCAAAAGGTTTTCGGCCATGATGTTGATATCGTTGAACTTTATAAAAGATACTACACAATATTGCGCGATAAATGACTCTTATTGCGCCCCATTAAAACTGTTCTAAAAACCTGAGATCGCCGCTGTGAAAGAGCCGGATGTCATCTATGCCGTATCTCATCATCACAAGCCTGTCAAGACCCATCCCGAAAGCAAAACCGGAGTACTCCCGGGGATCTACCTTTCCGGCCTTTAGAACGTTTGGATGAACAAGACCGCAGGGTAAAAGTTCAACCCACCCTGACTGCTTGCACACGGGACAGCCGGTCCCGCCGCATATCAGGCAGTTTATATCCAGCTCAAAACCGGGCTCCACAAAAGGAAAGTACCCCGGCCGGAGCCTTACTTTAACCGTGCGCCGGAACACAGATTTAAGCATTGTTTTCATAACAGCGATCAGGTTTGAAACAGAGATGTTTTTATCGATCATCAACCCTTCAACCTGGTAGAAGGTGTGTTCATGGGAAGCATCGGTCTCTTCATACCTGAAAACCCTGCCCGGAGCGATAACACGAATTGGAGGTTTAAATTTTTCCATCGTCCGTATCTGAACGCAGGATGTGTGGGTCCTTAAAAGGCTTCCCTCGACAGTCCATATTGTGTCCTGCATGTCCCGTGCCGGGTGGTCGGGGGGAATATTCAGGGCTTCGAAATTATAATAATCCAGCTCAACCTCCGGGCCAGTGGCAATGGTAAAACCCATTGAAGAGAAAATATCTTCTACTTCCATACGCATCCGGGAAATCGGGTGCAGGTGTCCTGTTTCATTTTTTATCCCCGGTTCGGTGATGTCAATTTTTTCCTTATCGCCAAGAGTATTAAAAATATTATTGGAAAGTTCCTTCTCCCTGCGGATGAGGATTTTGTCGATATAGCTTTTTACCTCGTTCGCTCTCATGCCGATTTTCGGCCTGAGATCAGAAGGGATACCGCCAAGCCCCTTTAGAATAGTGACAATCTCACTTTTTCTTCCGAGGTACTTTATGCGTAATTCCTGCACGGATTTCAGGGATACTGTATTATTTATTTCAGTTTCCGCGTCCTTTAAAAATTTATCAAGCCGCGACATTATTTCCATAACTTTCCCCGATCGGTTTTAGTTTTTTAAAAGGTCCTTGGTGCAATTTCGGGCAAGCCCGAAGTTGTTGCCAGGAACCAATTATAACAAAATTATTATCGGTATGCCAGTATTATTGAATAAGTCTGCGTCCGGGGTGAGAATGATGTCATGCAGGTTTACTTGACAGAGATTCTCTATCGATCATTTGGATTTTCAGTTTCACCCTTTTTATTATACTGTCTTTTCTGGTTATGTTGTTGAGAAGGATTTCCGCGCCCAGCTCTCCCATTTGTGATATGGGGATTTCTACCGTAGACAATCGCGGAACAATATATTCCGAAGGGCTCATATTGCCGAACCCGATTACAGATAAATTTCCGGGTACTTTGAGACCTTCTTCACTGACCGCTTTTAAAGCACCGTAAGCGATCTTATCATCGGTTGCTAAAACAGCGCTGAAACTTGTTTCCCTGAAATTGCGTTTTACAGCGTTGAAACCGGTCATTTCTCTGGCTGTCGGGCTGGAGGTGTCACCCCGGATGATCAGGGGTTCCTTGTACTGTATCCCGTTTTCATCAAGGGAAAAGAGGTATCCCCTCTTTATTTCCTGAGTGAAAAACAGGTTCGTGTCGTCTTCTATAAACAAAATATCGGTATGCCCGAGGTTTATCAGATGCTTGGTGGCGAGATACCCGCCCTGAAAGTAGTCTATTTCAACAAGATTTACGTCTTCTCTTTCAATGTCTCCACCAAGGAATACAAGGTCCCCTGCTCTTTCTGTCAGTTCTCTCAGTTCCCCCGGTTCGACATTGATATCGGTGATCAATAAACCGTCGAACCTCCCTTCACTTAATAACCTGGAGCATTCGTTCAGATTGGAGTTTAAAATGATTTCGAGGGAAAAATCATGGGTGCGCAGCACATCGAATACCGAGGATATGAGAGACGGGTATTGTTGAAGATAGAAATCATTTAATACGATCCCGATTGTCCTTGTGAGACCTGTCTTTAAACTGCGCGCAGTTAAATTAGCGATGTAGCCAAAGTCCTTTGCTATTCGGAGCACTTTTTTTTCCGTCTCTTTTGAATAATTGCCTTTTTTGTTCAGTATTCTGGACACTGTCGCAATGGACAGCCTCGAACTTCTCGCAATATCCTTGATAGTAACCATTATGCACGCCTTAAAACCAATGGTACAGCATGGACCGGCAGTTGTCAAGGTAAACGTTTACATTGATATGTTTAAAATATTTACATAAAGGGCATTTACCGGACTTCATAAAAACAGTTTTAGCTTTTTTTATAATTTTTAGAAATTTTTAATTGACATGGGCCCTGATATATGTATATAATATGGTTTCTTAAAACATTTGTTCTCAGTGAAGAGAGTAAACGTTTACATTAAAATAATTTGGGGGTTGAAATGGCTCAAGTTCAGTTAAAAGCGTTAGCTAAAACTTTTGAAGGAGGTATACAGGCGGTTAGAGATTTCAGTCTTGATATTGCAGACAAGGAGTTTGTTGTTCTTGTTGGCCCTTCCGGCTGCGGAAAGTCAACTACTTTGAGGTGCATCGCGGGTCTCGAGGAAATAACGGAAGGTGAGATCTTTATCGGAGGACGGCTGGTTAATGATGTTCCCCCGAAAGATAGGGATATTGCGATGGTATTTCAGAATTACGCGCTCTATCCTCACATGAATGTGTATAAAAACCTGTCTTTCGGTCTCGAGCTGAGGAAGATGAAAAAAGATCAGATCCAAAAGCGTGTTCATGAAGCTGCACAGATACTTGACATTGAACATCTTCTCGAGCGTAAACCGAAAGCCCTGTCAGGAGGACAGCGGCAGAGGGTTGCTGTGGGCCGGGCGATCGTCCGAAAGCCGGCGGTTTTTCTTTTTGATGAACCGCTATCCAACCTCGATGCGAAGTTGAGAGTTCAGATGCGTACCGAGATATCCAAGCTTCACCAGGCTCTCCAGGCTACTATTGTGTATGTCACGCACGACCAGGTCGAAGCGATGACCATGGGGACCAGGATCGTTGTAATGAAAGACGGGCTCATCCAGCAGGTTTCGGATCCTCTTACCCTTTATGATTATCCGAATAATAAGTTCGTTGCCGGGTTTATAGGAAGCCCGCCCATGAACTTTATTGATGCTATCGTGGTAAAAGACGGGTCGAATTACGTGATAAAGACCAGTACTTTTAAAATAACGATACCCAAGAGTAAAAATGATCTGGTTAAAAATTATGAGGGTAAAAAAGTGACTTTCGGGTTCAGGCCTGAAGATCTGATCGATGAAAGCATTGTGAAGGACAAAGAGGGGAGACTGATCAAGGCAAAAGTCGAAGTTATTGAGCCCCTCGGTTCTGAAATCTTCCTGTATCTCAGCGCGGGAGGCGACAATTTTGTCGCGCGGGTCCCACACCAGTACCGGACTGAGCTCGGTAAGGAAATCGGGTTTGCTATGGATCTGGATAAAACACACCTGTTTGATCTTGAGACGGAAGAAATAATTTTTTAAAAGATAATATCATATCTGATGTTATGCAGTTAATAAACAGCGTAATCGGGAAAACAAGAAAAATAAAAGGGGCATCGCTGCTCCCGTTCTCACTAAATGCCGCAGCTTGTGAGAGGGGGAAAAGATGCCCCTTTCAGCGTGATAATATCATCAGACTCAGGCCAGGTTTTCAACCTCTCTTTTAAATTGATGAATATCCAGCGGTTCGCGGAGTATGCTGATCTTTCTGTGGTCTCTGTGCTGCGAAATCAGATCATCATGACCGTCATTCCCATCGGCAATTATGAGCATTGAAAGGTTTTTGGTCTGATCGTTGTCAGCCAGAGAAGTTAATAAATATTCCAGTTTCAGATTCGGCAGATTTGTCCCGGCAATGATGAAAGACGGCCGCGTGTTTCCAATGGCTATTCCCACGCTGATCATGTCATGGGCAGTAATTACGTCAAAATCAAGCATTTCCAGCAGCCCGCTGATAAACTTTACTCTGTCGCTATTTTCTTCAATTATCAGGACAAATTCATTGGAATCGAGATCCGGCATATTGAACTCCTGCCGGAATCGTTCAAGCTCTATTTTTTCTATTTTATAAAAGCCTCCCGGAGTCGTTTTAGCGTGGATTTTTCCGCTTTGACACCATTTACGCACCGATTGCTGAGAAACCCCGAGTAATCTTGCCGCTTCTTCAGTGCTGATTATTTTTCCGTCACCCTTTAGCATGTTGTTCCCCTTTGTGTGGTAGATTGAGAGTACATTTTAATAAATAAAAATAGATAATTCAAACAAAATTTTGATAAAATATTATTTTTATCAACAAAATTGATAATTAACATATTATAGTTGAAATTATAGCTAATATTCAATTTTTCCAGTATTATCCGGTTATATGTAAATATAACATATATTATTGTAAAATGCAGTATAATTATATAGCGGGTAATATTATAGTAATCAGTATTTGTATTGAGGCGGTAATTGAAATTGATAGAAGTTTGCGCGTTGGTAAGGCCACTCTTCGAAGGAAAAATACCGCGATTAAAGGGATATACAGCCAGGCGTTTTTATTTTTTATCAAAAAATATAAAAATAAGAGAAATTACGAGCAACCCGGATGTTATTGAAAGATAGTGTTTCAGGTTGAAAATCAGCAACAGGTATCCAAATATGATCGTTATGATAAACGCTGTGAGCGAGTAGATGATCTGACCAAAAAAGTGCTTTGACACTGACGCTTCAGAAGACGCTGCAGCGATAATAAAATTAAGAGAAAACGGGGAGTTCATGTCCCCAAATGTTGCACCGGAAAGGACGGCACCTATGGTTGCAAACAGTAGATTATCGACTATAAGGGGGTCGGTCATGTTGAGGCTGATCATCCGGATAGCAAAGGGCAGAACGGTTGATATGCAGAAAAGATAAGACCCGCTCAGAAAGCTGATAATGGATGAAAAAATGAAAATGATCATTGGTATGAGAACAACAGGAAAGGGGTTGTCATTCAGTATCTTGATCAGGGCTTCGGAAAATCCCAGTTTGTGAGCGAGATATTCAGTGGCCATCGCAAGGATTATATAGAAAAAGGTCGTTATAAATGAGGTGGAAATAATATTTTTTTTTGCTTTGAACTGCAGGTAAGTTTCGGACCTTGTGATAATTATGAACAGAAAGGAAAAGATTATTCCGGTAAAAAGGGCGCTGATAAATATAATCTGTAGATTCTGAATGTTGAGAATAGACAGTTTATTGTAACCGTGCCGGTTGAGTAATATCCCTACGCATATCATGGCAAAAGTCAGCAAAAATGAGCCCGCAATTCCGTATAAAGCCGTGCGGGAATTTTTCAGCTTTTTAATATTCAGATTCAACCCGAAAGAGAGATTATTTTGTCTGTCTGACCGTGAGGCTGATTTGCTGAATTTTTTGGTGTATTTTTTCATGATAAACATATCTTTGTTCAAATACACCGTTGAAACAGCAATAAAAAATGAAAAAATATTGAAGTACTGGTAGGGTATGCTTCTGTAAAAAGCTTTTATAGGGGAGTATCCTATGCCGAGGCTGCTGAAAGCCGTGCCTATACCGGCTATGGTAATGGGTATCAAGGTCGTAAAGGGTATGATTGTTGATACGGACGATGACACTGTGTTAAGAATATAGGCATGTTTTTCCGGGGACAAATTTTTATTTTCAGCGAAAGGCTTAGAAAATATACCGGTCAGTATCGTGGACAGCCTTCTGTCAATAAATAATGCCAGGTTTGAAAGTACTACGATAGCCTCCAGGCGGTTTTTTGTCAGGGTTTTACTTGACAGTTCTTTTCGAGCCGTGTGAACAAAACCGGCCCTGTTCAGAATGGAAAAAAGCAGCAGGCATTCACTGATAATGATGATCGTGTATATGTTCGCATTGTTTGTCAACGCGTTTACAAAGATACCGCCGGCTGTATTGATAAAACCGAAATAAAGGTTAAATTTAGACGCGATTATTGATCCCAGAAATAAACATCCGATGATGGGAAGGATCACGTCTTCCTGCCAAATCAGGAAAAAGATACCCGCCACGAAAGGTAATAAAGTAATTAGTCCTGTAATCTCCAATCACTTGCTCCGTTGTCTTAATAAAAATTTCACAGCTAATTAGTTCTTGCTAACAACTTCGGGCTTGCCCGACTTTACTCACAAAGAACTAATGAGGACCACACAGAGTTTTTATTGGGACGAACTGCGCAAATTAATGTAATGAATTGTTGAAAATTAATCAAATTTTACCCCATGCGCAGCAAAATCTCCCGGGCGCCGGTCAATCGATTCATCACACGATCCTTCCCCAGGACAAAAATTGTTTCAAATAGTCCGGGAGAGACTCTTGTCCCGGTAATCGCGATCCTTATTGTCATGAAAACCTGGCCGATCTTCATTTCGAGGGCCGTAACCATTTCCCGTAGTGATTTCTCGATATCAGATATTTGAAAAGGTTCTAAAGCCCTTAGATATGATATCGACATGTCCAGTATTTTCAGGGCATCTTCTCTGGTTGATTTTTTCGGTATCAGGTCCTGCTTTTCCCGGATCTTAAAATGCTCATCGAAAAAGAAACACGTGAGCCCGACAGCATCGCTCAAGTATTTTAATCTTTCCTGGATAAGAGGGAGGATTTTTAAAATATATTCTTTTTTGCTGCCGATTTCCTCCTTTTTCAGCAAGTTTCCCTCAATAAGAAAAGGCAGAATAAGGTCGTATAATTCTTCGGTCCCCATTTTCCGGATATACATTCCGTTGAACCAGTCGAGTTTTTCGTATGAAAAATTCGCAGGGGCCTTATTTATTTTGTGCAGTTCAAACTGTTTTACGAGGTCGTCCATGCTGAAAAACTCCGTTTTGTCATCCAGGGACCATCCGAGGAGAGCAAGAAAGTTTAAAAGCGCCTCTTTAAGATATCCTTTTTGCATAAACTCTCGGACCATTGTCGCTCCGTGCCTTTTTGACAGCTTTCCGCCTTCGGGCGACAGGATAACAGGTGCGTGTGCAAAAGCCGGCCGCTTCCACCCGAAAGCGTTATAAAGAATGACATGGACCGGCGTGCTCGATATCCATTCGTCACCCCTTATAACATGGGTGATTGACATTAAGTGATCATCCACAACATTAGCGAGGTGATAGGTAGGGAATCCATCAGATTTGAGAAGAATGATGTCTTCCAGCACAACGTTTTTTGTGATTATTTCACCCCGGATTGAATCCTGAAAAACAGTCCGGTCCTCCTCAGGGATCTTCAGCCTGATTACAAAGGGAACAGCTTTTTCTTCCAGGTCTTTAATATCTTTACCGTCAAGGTTTCTGCAGTGTCTGTCATAGCCCTGGGCACTTTCAATTTTTTTCTGATTTTCAGACGATGAATTTTCTCTCAACATCTTGAGCCTGTCCGGTGTGCAGAAACATTTATAAGCATGCCCGGTTTTGATCAGATCGAAAGCCATGTTTCGATAGATATTTTTTCTTTCAGATTGCCTGTATGGGGCGTAAGGTCCCCCTATGTCCGGTCCTTCATCCCATTCTATACCTATCCATTTGAGGGATGCAATAATATCTTCGAGAGCACCTTCCACCAAGCGTGTTCTGTCCGTGTCCTCGATCCTGAGAATGAAATTACCATTGTTGTGACGGGCATAAAGAAAACCGAAAAGGGCAGTGCGCATACCTCCGATATGAAGGAATCCTGTTGGGCTTGGGGCAAATCGAGTCCTGATCTTTTCCATCACCAGCTCCGGCGTACCTCGTTAAATGGTTGTAAATATAATAATTTATTGATATAATAACAATCTTATTAGTGAACAGCTTATTTGCTCTTTGATCGGGTTAAAAAACAAAATTCTTGCAAAAAACAACTGCGTAAAATAAATTATGTTTAACATTCTTTCTTTTTTTAACAGCAGATTTTTATGAGAAATAGGTCTCCGGGGGAATATTGATGGAGAAATTTATCGTCGAGGGTGGTCATACCTTAAAGGGCTCGATAACCCCATCAGGAAACAAAAACGCGGTGCTGCCTATCCTTGCCGCGACTCTCCTGACAGACGCGAAAATTACTTTATACAATATACCAAGGATCAAGGACGTTGAGGTAATGGTGAGCCTGCTCGAGTCGATCGGGTCCAGTGTTGTATGGACAAATGACAGCACACTTGAAGTCGAAACAGGGCTCCCGTCAGAAAATAATATCTCGATAAATGAAGAATACGCTTCCGAGATAAGGGCTTCAATCCTGCTGGCCGGGCCCTTGCTTGCCCGTGGAAAAAGTGTTCATTTCCCCCCCCCGGGTGGAGATGTCATCGGGATGAGGAGGCTTGACACCCATTTTTACGCTTTTGAAGCCCTGGGTGCGGGGATAAATACCGACAGCCACGGTTTTTTGATCGAGGCAAATAAACTGAAAGGAACAACATTGTTCCTCGATGAGCCAAGTGTGACCGCCACCGAGAACGCTATTATGGCAAGCATATTCGCTGCCGGCTCAACATCTATAAAAAACGCCGCATCCGAGCCCCATGTTCAGGACCTCATAGGCTTTTTAAATAACCTGGGGGCGTGTATATCCGGTTCAGAAAGCAATATTCTTGAAATAAAATGCACACGGGAGCTTGCGGGCGGCAGCTGGAAAGTAATTGGTGATCATATTGAAGTAGGCAGTTTTATTTCACTGGCGGCGGTTACCGGCAGTGAAATTGTTATCAAGGACGCAGGGTCCTGCCACCTTAATATGATTCGATACTATTTTTCCAAGCTGGGTGTAAAGATCATTGTCGATGGAAATGACGTTCTCGTTCCCGGAAAACAGAAACTTGTAATTAAAAGTGATCATTTTGGGGAAATTCCGACCATTTATGACGGCCCATGGCCGGGATTTCCAACGGACCTGACAAGCATAGCGGTCGTGACAGCGACGCAGGCCCAAGGGACGGTCCTGATCTTTGAAAAAATGTACAACGGCAGGTTGTTTTTTGTCGACAAGCTTGCCAGCATGGGCGCCCGCACAATTTTGTGTGATCCGCATCGTGTTGTGGTAGTGGGTCCATCAAAACTGCGCGCGGCCAATCTTGTCAGTCCGGATATAAGGGCGGGGATGGCCCTTTTGATCGCGAGCCTGTGTGCAGAAGGGGAGAGTGTCATATACAATATAGGGCAGATAGACCGGGGATATTTAAAACTTGAAGAGAGATTAAAAAAGATCGGCGCTCATGTCGAGCGGGCAAAAGACAAATAAAATGAAGACTAAATTCAGAAATTCATTGAATAAGATTTCCCTTGTCATTCTATTCCTTTCTATAATTATCTTCTTTGTACATTTTCTGTACAGTTCAAACCTGCAAAGACTGCAAAAAAGTTTTCATAAAGATTACGGTAAGTTTGTCCTGACCCTGATTGATGAAAGAGTACACGCATTCGGAGAGGTAAAGAGTTCAGTATATGATGATATCGTGATTTCAGTTTCCAATTATTTTGATTCCGGGGCTGAAGTCAGGGTGCTTGTGTTTGAAAACAGCTCGGGCGCTATTATTTACCCTCACTCGGACATGGAAACCTATGTGCCCGTAGAAATATTTGACGCGTCCGGTGCCGGCATGGAAGGTGAAGTGGAACTTGATGACCGGTTCGGGTATTATGTCAGATATTCGAGACTGGGAATAACCATAATGGTTTATACATTTACACAGGATCTATATTTCGCCAGAAACCAGCTTATATATATTATCATCGGATTTTTTATTGTATTCGGTCTTGTACTTCTTATCTTCGACAGCAGGGTGTGGGGAAGATTGTATAACCTGCTAAATGAAATGAAAAGCCAATTCGAGAACGCCTTTTTTTTAAAGGATAAACTGTTAAGTAAACTGGATGCGCGCAAAGGGGCCGGTTTCGAAGAGTTTGCTCAGAGTTATAACAAAATGGCCACGAGGGCTGAGGAGATTTTTAAACGTATGCAGGTCAAAATCGGAGCGCTTGTTCAGAACAGCGACAATTTGAAAAAAACGTTGATTGTTTACAAAAAATATTTAGGAAATGAAGCGTTAATAAAACTAAATGAAAAAAATATCTCTGACCTGGAAAGCATGAGGCACGATGTGTCTTCACTATCGATCGAGCTTGTAAATTTTTTAGACCCTCTTGATGAACTGTATCCGCAGGTGGTTACACAGGAGCTCACCCACCTGCACTCCTTTATTAAAAATGAAGTGACCAGGAATGGGGGTACCATTAATTTTTCACATGGATATTTTATTAACGTGGTGTACGGGGTTCCGACTGCCGTGGAAAATTCTTTCACCCGTGTTGTTAACTTGTCAAAAAGGGTGAGGAAATGGGTCACTGACAGAAACAATTCTTCAAGGAATATAAGCGGGGTAAAATGGGAAGTGAAAGCCGGGCTTTCATTCGGGACAGCGGTAGCCGGTATCGTGGGGGACAGTTTTATCGTGCTGGGAGACGTTGTAGAGGAAAGTATCAAAATGCTTGATTATGCAAAGTATTACGGTGTTTCGCTGGTAACGGATTCGTTGAAAAAAATAGAAAGGATAAAAGATGTTAAATATAGAAAACTCGATGTCATAGATAATGAGAGAGTCAAAACCGGCACAAAGAAAACAATCTATGAAATATTTATAACAATTCCGGACATGCTCGAGGATGCAGTAAAACTGTACAATCACGGGCTTGATATGTATTTTGATGGTAAATACGACATGGCAGTTTTTGAGTTCAAAAAAGTTAATAATATTTTTAACGGCGACAACCCGTCACACATCTTTCTCAAGCGGTGTGAAAAAATGATTAAAAGTTAATTTCAGGCTGGATGAGCGTTAGGACCTTAATACCAATTTTCTTGTTTTTTTTTCAAGAAAATTCTATTAATAAAGATTGCGGCTTACCCGTATCAGGACCTTAATACCAATTTTCTTGTTTTTTTTCAAGAAAATTCTATTAATAAAGATTGCGGCTTGCCCGCATCAGGGTCTTAAAATTTATTTAATATTTCGTAAATTTCATATTTTGTATTGCAGTCAATGAGTTTTTTCCGCCTTGCGGAGTCTTTTATTACCATTGTTATCTTTGCGAGGATCCTGAGGTATTTTTCCTGCCCGGTTTCAGGACCCGCAATCAAAAAAATGATGTGTACCGGCTTGTTATCAAGAGATTCCCAATCAACTCCCTTTTTATGTATGAAAAATGTAATGAAAAACTCTTTTATAAGTTCGAGTTTCACATGGGGGATAGCGACTCCATAACCTATCCCCGTACTCATTAAAGATTCCCTTTTAAAAAGCGCTTTTTTAAACCCTTCGACATCTGATATTTTCCGGTCTTCATTTGAGACCCTTGCCATCTCGTTTATGAC
>DRHN01000110.1 GCA_011049595.1 Spirochaetota bacterium
CTGATGGAAAACTCAACCGGAAAGTCCTGTATGATATTACCGCTAAAAAGGTCATGTTGAAGTACTAGCCGGTAAAAGATTGATAGATGGCACGCTGCGCGTTTTCAAAATCATCGGTTTCCACCCCCACGATGATATTTATCTCGCTTGACCCCTGGTCTATCATCCGGACGTTTATCTTTTTTTCAGCGAGAGAGCCGAAAAGTTTTGAAGCGATTCCAGGGGTACGGGCCATTCCTCTTCCAACGGTGGCGATCAGCGCCATGTTGGGGTTGACTTCGATCGAATCCGGCGCGCACTCCGATTGTATTTCTTTTAGGATATTATCGAGCTTGTTTTCGAGTTGAGAATCAGGTATGACAAGAGAAATGGTGTCGATCCCTGAGGGCATGTGTTCAAAGGATATGCCGTTCACTTCAATCACGGAAAGCAGCCTCCTGCCGTACCCCACTATCGCATTCATGAGGGCTTTCTCGATAGTAATGACCGTAAAGTCTTTTCTCCCGGCGATCCCGGTAATCGTGCCTGTGTGGGTTACTGGTCCGGCATCCTGAACGATCAGGGTCCCGGGGTCATCCGGTTTGTTCGTGTTCTTTATTTTTACCGGTATCCCGGCTTCCCTGACCGGAAATATCGCCTCATCATGGATTACATTGGCACCCATGTACGCGAGCTCCCTGAGCTCACGGTAGGTTATCGTGTCTATCGGACGGGGGTTTTCAACGATATTCGGGTCGGCCATAAGGAGACCGGATACATCGGTCCAGTTTTCATAAATATCCGCGTTGACCCCTTTTGCAACGATCGCCCCCGTTATGTCTGATCCGCCGCGGGGAAAGGTCTTTATCTTCCCATCGTGGCTGCACCCGTAGAAACCCGGGATCACGGCCTTATTGTGGTTTGAAAGACGATTTTTTGTTTCGGTTTGGGAGCGCTCAGAGTCGAGCCTGCCGTATTTGTCGAAAAATATGATCTCGTAGGGATCAACAAAATCGTAATCGAGTAATGCGGAGAGTATGAGGCCGTTGAGGAATTCACCCCTGCTTGCCGCGTAGTCAGCGGATGCGCCTTCAGAGATCTTTTTTTCAATTTCTTCGAGGTGGGGCTCCAGGTCGATTCCGACGTTTAAATCCCGGACAATTTCCCGGTACCTGTCGGCAATAATAGTGAAAACCTCGCCGATCGGCACATTCTGCCGGACCTGTGCGTGGCAGAGATAAAGAAGGTCCGTGATCTTTCTGTCCGAAGCGTCGCGCTTCCCGGGGGCTGAAGGGACTATGTATCGCCTCTCGCTGTCCGCGTTGATTAGCAGTTGTACTTTTCTGATCTGTTCCGAATCCGCGAGAGATGTTCCTCCGAATTTCGCCACTTTTGTTCCCATATTTAATAACTCCGCTGAACTCAGATGTTCCCTGTTAAAATGAAGTTTATTTGACCACGATATTTAAAAGCTTGTTTTTCACTACTATCATCTTGATAATGTTCTTTCCCCCGGTGTATTTGATGATCCTTTCATCCTGCATGGACAAATTTTTCACTGTTTCCTCGTCAAGGTCCCTCTGTATCTCCATCTTCGCGCGGAGCTTTCCGTTGACCTGGACCACGAGGGTGATGTAATCTTGAAGAATGAGTTTCTCATTGTGCTCCGGCCACGGTTCCTGAAGGATATAATTGTTGAAGCCGGTTTCCTGCCAGATTTCTTCAGCGATGTGAGGGACAAACGGGGAAAGAAGAACAATCAGCGTTTTCAGCCCGAACAGATAAGCCAGGAGGGTTTTTTCATCCTCCTGTACTGTTTCAATGGAAAGTGAGTAATAATAGTTGACCATTTCCATTATAGAAGCAATGGCTGTGTTAAGATGGAACCGCACCTGTATATCTTCGTTCACCTTTTTTATCGTTTTGAAAATAATGTGGAGGATGTTTTTCTCGAGGCCCGTACAGCCGGTATTGGTCAGGGCTTCTTTTGAATACCCATCGAGCTTCCCGATGCGGCTTTCAAAAAACGGTACCGAAGGTTGAAAAAGCCTGTATACTCTGTTCAGGAACCTGAAAGCGCCCTCAACCCCGTTTTCAGACCACTCGAGGTCCTTTTCCGGAGGCGAGGCAAATAAAATAAACAGGCGCGCCGTATCGGCGCCGTATTTGCTGATAATTTCGTCCGGATCTATGACATTTTTTTTCGATTTTGACATTTTTTCAATGCGGCCTATTTCTGTATTTTCACCGCATTTTGAACATTTACCGTCATCCGTGATCTCGGCCGGGTACATGTACCCGTCGTTCGCGCAGAAGTGCGTCTCTTTTGTCACCATCCCCTGGGTGAGCAGCCGTTCAAAGGGCTCATCGACATTGACCATCCCGATATCTCTTAAAAATTTGGTGAAAAAACGGGCGTAGAGGAGGTGGAGTATCGCGTGCTCTATGCCGCCTATATACTGATCGACATTCATCCAGTAGCCGGCATCCTCCCTGTTGAAAAGGGCCGACTGGGCCCCGGGGCTGCAGTAGCGTTCGAAGTACCATGAGGAATCGATAAAAGTATCCATGGTGTCCTTTTCTCTCCGGGCTTCTTCACCGCATTTCGGGCACTTCGTGTTGATAAAACTGCTGCTCGTCTCCAGCGGATTTTCATTTTGCGAGAAGGTAACATCTTCGGGCAATATTACCGGCAGGTCCTTCTCGGGAACCGGGACGACCCCGCATTTATCACAGTAAATAATGGGTATCGGTGTTCCCCAGTATCTCTGGCGGGAGATGAGCCAGTCTTTTAATCTGTAGTTTACCGAGCTTTTGCCAAGGCTGTTTTGCTCGATGTATTCGGTTATTTTTTCAATTCCTTCCATGTTCGGAAACCCCGTGATCGGACCCGAGTCGACATTTATGCCTTCATCAGTAAAGGCCTCTGTCATTGTGTTTGTGTCAAGGCTGCCTGCTTTGTTCTGGATAACGATCTTTATTGGAAGCCCGTATGTTTTGGCGAACTCGAAGTCACGCTGATCATGGGCTGGCACGGCCATGATGGCGCCTGTCCCGTACTCCATCAAAACGAAATTTGCTATATAAAGAGGGACTTTTTCGCTGTTAAGAGGATTTATTACGTATTTCCCGGTAAAGATGCCCTCTTTTTCATAATCCTCGCTCGACCTTTTTATCCTGTCATCTTTTTTTACTTTCTCAACAAAAACGGTAAGCTCTTCCTTTTTATCCGAGCCCCCGATCAACTTTTCAACCAGAGGGTGCTCCGGGGCGATAGCCATAAAAGTAACGCCGAATATAGTGTCGGGCCTCGTTGTAAATATTGGGAAATCTTCACCCTCGAATTTAAAATTAACCATCACACCGGTGCTTTTTCCTATCCAGTTGCTCTGCATAGTTTTTACCCGGTCCGGCCAGTCGGGCATCCTGTTGAGGTATTCCAGAAGCTCGTCCGCGTATTGGGTGATCTTGAGGAACCACTGGGAAAGGCTTTTCTGGATCACCTCGGTGCCGCATCTCCAGCAGCCTCCGTTTTCAACCTGTTCATTCGCGAGAACCGTGTTGCAGCCGGGGCAGAAGTTCACATCGGCTTCTCTTTTATACGCAAGCCCTTTTTTGTACATCTGTAAAAAGATCCACTGGTTCCACCTGTAATACTCGGGTTTGTACGTTGCGATCTCTCTGTCCCAGTCATAGGAAAAACCGAGCCTCTTAAGCTGACTTTTCATCTTTGTTATGTTGCTCCCCGTCCATTTTGCCGGGTGCACCCCTCTCTCGATCGCCGCGTTTTCGGCCGGGAGCCCGAAGGAATCCCATCCGATCGGGTGCAGCACGTTGAAGCCTTTCATCCTCTTGTATCTTGCAAGCACATCGCCGATCGCATAGTTCCTGACATGCCCTATGTGTATGTTTCCGGATGGGTAGGGGAACATTTCAAGACAGTAGAACTTGCTCGCGTTTTTATCCTCTTCGGCCCTGAAAACCCCCTCTTCCTCCCACTTTTTCTGCCATTTTTCCTCGATGTCTTGAAACGGGTAAAACTCCATTGCCATCGTAAACTCCACTGCCGGTTTCGGTAAAATGAAAAGATAGTAATAAATTATAGGTAGCCGGTCAATTCATTTCCATGAGCAGGGTTTAAGCAGGCCCGCACAGTTCCAACACCTTGTGGATAAAGCTCTTGACTTTGATACGGCAGCGCTGTATAAATTACACAGGCCGGAGTGGTGAAACTGGTAGACGCACTGGACTCAAAATCCAGCGGGGGCGACCTCATGAGGGTTCGAGTCCCTCCTCCGGCAAAATTATATCCCCCTTTAACCTGTTTTTTGTGATTGATCTCGTGAAAAATAGCGGACCTGCGTTGTATAAAAATAATCTCAAAGAGAACAATCTTAAAAAAGGAGCTTAAAATGATAGTTACATGTGTAACTGTATATGTAAAAAAAGGTCATGAAGAAGATTTTATCAGAGCATCGGTCAAGAACCATGAAGCTTCTGTAAAGGAAGACGGGAATATGAGATTTGATGTTCTGCAGTGCAACGATGACCCCTCACAGTTTTTACTTTACGAAGCCTATGAAAGTGAAGAGGCCTCCGGTGCCCACAAAAAGACCGGGCACTACCTCGAGTGGAGAAAAACTATTGAGGACTGGATGGCAAAACCGCGTGGTGGTGTTGCTCACAGTGTGATCCGCCCCCTGGACAGGGATAAGTGGTAGCATAAAGAACAGGGTTGTTCGTAATCTGTAGATCGACCGGTAGACCGGTCTTTCGAAACCCGATCTACGGGTTTTATCATCAAAGCAGTTTTAATAAGGAAAAGGGACCCCGAGGTTCTTTAAATCTCTCTTGATTTCTTTGTACTGGTCTGCAGCTTCTTTGTTTGGTATTGCCCTTTCAACGGCGTACATTTCTCTGAATGTCTTTCCGATAGGGGCATCCGGAATATTTTCCTCGTATTTTTTAACCAGCTTTTTAACGATCGCGTTCGCATCTTTTCTTGTCATGCCTGAGAGCGCCGCGCCGTACCCCACTTCGGCCGCGAGCCTGCATTCGAGTGGCGTCCCCCGGTTCGGGTATTTGTTCCTTGCAGGTGCCATTTCCCAGAGATTGGCGCCGGAAACAGTGCTCGCGAGCGAGTGGGCTGCTGTCTCGTAGTACAGCATCTCTGTCCCGGGCCCGGCGTTGGCAAACCCGTTTGAAGTTTGCGGCATTTTTGTGTTCCGCGCGATCGCCTGAGAGTAAACACTTGTTATCCATAGCATTTCCGTGCCCGTGTTTGACCCGTATTTTAAATGAAAAGGGAAGTTCTGCTCGTAGTGGCTCGAGTACAAAAGGTTTCCCATGATGTGGTATGCGGTCTGAAGAACGGCTGTCCCCTCGGCACCGCCCGCGTAGCCGCCGAATATTGCCCCGGCAAGGTTCCCGGAATAGCACCCGAATTGATGGTAGTGCAGACCTTTGTTCAACAGTTCGTTATTGGTTTCAAGTTCCGTGGTCGACGCAACAAGACGGCTGTCGGTGGTCCTTACACCGTATTCGTTGCTCGAAACATGGATCTGGGAGGAATCGGCTTCCGCCGTTCCGACTGCCACCAGGTGGACCCCCGGTCTTCCTACAAGCCGGGCTGCCTCCAGGAGGTTCATGGCGTGCATCAGGCTGCCCCCCAGTTCGGTCGGGGAATGCGAGTTTATCTTGTCACCGAAGAAATTTTCAAGAATAGGGGCGCACAAACCGTCTAACAAAGGTTCCTTCAGATACGCCACGCAGGCTTTTAAGTGATCGCTTTCATCATAGGTAATATCAGGGCTGTAGAGCATGAAAGGCGGTCTTTTGTCTTCGATCTCTCTGGCTATAAAGGGGCGGGCGTCCTTTCCTGCCCCGAAGATGTACGAGCCCGGCAGGCTTAAAAAGGCTTCTTTTATCTCTTCCTCTGTAAACGATATTACACGGTGGGTAGATTTGTTGTAAACCCCGATCGCAAGGAAAGCATCGACAGCGGCATTCCACACTTTATCGGCCATGGTGTCAGAAATATTTACCGGGAAAGCCGGATCGTACTTGACCTCGTGTTTTTTCACTGTTTTTTGGATTTCAGGTATCAGTCTCTTGCGGACAAAATCCTTTTCCTCCATGAATATGCCTGTTTCAGAGCGGTTTATCATTTCCCATATTCTATACGGCGGTGCCCCCATAGATGTCTCCTTATTGGCAAAAAAATTTATCAACGATTTTAACTGCATCCGATGCGTCTTTTCCCCATCCGTCGGCCCCGATCTTGTCCGCCCACTCAGACGAAGTAGGGGCCCCTCCGATTATCACTTTAAATTTATCCCTCAATCCCATGTCCTTTAGGATATCTATTACTTCCTTCTGCCCCGGCATGGTGGTTGTCATCAAAGACGAGAGCCCGATTATGTCCGCGTTTTCGCGCGACGCGGTCTTGACAATGTCGAGAGAATCAACATCAGCCCCCAGGTCCAGGATTTTATAGCCGCTGGCGTTGAACATGGTTATAGCGATATTCTTCCCGATCTCGTGCATGTCCCCCTTTACCGATGCCATGATTATCTTTGCGGATGATTTTTCGATCCCCTTTTCTCCGGCGTTCAGCCCGGGCTCGAGGACCCTCATTATCTCGATCATTGTGTCGGCAGCCAGCATCATTTCAGGCAGGAATATTTCAAACTTTTCAAATGCGTCGCCAACCTCCCTCATAACCCCTGTGACCGTGTTCAGGATTTCACCGGCAGTTACTCCGCCCGACAGGAGCTTTTTAATTATTTTAACTGACCCGTCGATGTCTCCGGTTTTAACAGCGTTAACAAGATTGCCCTGGGCGCCCATAACAAACTCCTTTTTAGATTTGTCAGTAGCAAGGATAATTACATATAAAACTCTTGTCAATAAAATCGGTGAACTATTACCCGCTTGACATCTATTTTTTTAAGCTGTATTGTTGCAATTGAATATAGTCATGAGAAAAATATGGGCGTCTGAAAGCAGACAGGCTTCATATACTTATATTATTAAAAACACGAATTAAGCCGGGCAAGCCCGGAGTGGCACCAAGAACTAATTATTAAAGAAAATAATCATGTCCTTTGGAGTGACCGAGTTTACCTTCCTGGAATATTTTGCCTCCCGTTACGGAATTCCGGTCCCGCGTCACATTGCAGGAACTGCTGATATTGCCGGGATAAAAAAGGTATTCGAAGAATGGGGTCAAGAAGCTGTTGTAAAACCGGATGTCATGTCCGGCCGACGCGGTAAAGCGGGGGCAATAGTACATGTTAAAAATATTCATAACGCGTTGCGTGAGATAAAGCGCGTTTCAGGAATTGAAGTAGAGGGGAAAATGCCCAGGATGGCTTATCTTGTGGAGATGATACCCTCGAAATTTGAAATGTATACCGCTGCAACTTACAACTCATGCTTTTTAGGGCCTTCGATCACCGTATCCATGGAGGGCGGCGTCAATATTGAGGACATACCCGGGGAAAAAAAAGTAACGATCCCGATCGATATATATCGCGGGCTTGACGCGTACCAGGCAAGTGAAATCCTCGAGAGGCTCGAATGTCCAAAAGAGCTTATAAGCATTCTCTCCAGAGTGATGGTGTCTTTCTGGGACCTTTTTATTTCAACCGGGATGGAATCCGTTGAGATAAATCCCTGGAGGGTCACCCCGGACGGTAAACCCTTCGCATGCGATTTTAAAGCTGTAGTAGATGAGGCTAATTATAAATCAAAGGCACCCGGAGTGGTATATCCGGAGTACCCCGAAAGTTTTTCCGGCTTCGAAGAAGAGATGAAGGAGTGGAACAGCAGAAGCCATAGGGGGCAGGCCCATGTTTCGGTACTTAGAAGCATGGAACAGCGTCCTGGTTCCGGCTCGCGCCCATACTCCGGGCAGTCCCCGGGGTATGGGCTGCTTCCGATTCTCTTCGGGGGCGGTGTTTCAGCAATTATTACCGAGACTTTGGAAGCGGCCGGGGGAAACCCTATGTTTCTTTCGGATTTCGGTGGAAACCCTCCTTACGAACGGATGCTGGGCGCGGCAAAAATATGTTTCAAGCACAAGCTGTCTGATGCTAAACTTCTCCTTATTCTGGGCGGAAAAGCCAACAACACTCTTATTGATGTTACCTTTCAGGCTATCGCCGACGCTCTCCTGAACTATGTGGAGGAGAAGGGCCCGATCGACATCCCCGTAGTGATCGGCAGAGGAGGTCCGAAACTTGTAAAGGGGATTTTGACCATGAAGCAGACACTTGAGCACCTGAAACTTCCTTATGTCATATTCGGGCCCGATTCTCCGGTGACAATGGTTGCCGAATACGCCGCGAAACTTGTTAAAGCAGTAGCGGCCATGGAGGAGAAGAAACAGTGAGGACTAAAAAGCTTTCAGATCTTTTAAAAAAAGGCGACAGGGTCGCGGTTTCCAACATAACCGGCAGGGAAGCATCCAGAGTATCCGAAGTAAGCCAGAAATACTCCGGAAATATCATAGGCGGCTGGGCTCTGGGAAAGGGAGGGCAGAAAATAGAAACTCCGGCAGGAATAATTCCAGTGTTTGCCACATTTGAAGAGCTTCTCAGAATGACCCCCCGGGAACAACATCCAAACAAGGTCCTCGTATATTCACCGCCTGAAGCCGTGTATGGTGAAGTCAAGGAGATCATTGCGTACGGCGAAAAGACAGTTGAGACAATCTATATAGTAACTGAACATGTCTCGATAGAAGTAACGGCAAAGATCTACCAGATCTGCAGCCACGTGAACATTGATGTCCTCGGCTGCAATACACTTGGGGTTATAAATTCCCATGACAGGGTAAGGATAGGAGCGGTAGGGGGCGATTCTCCCGAGGACACGTTCAGGCCCGGATCTGTTACAGTGATATCCAACTCAGGGAATATGGTCAATACTATCTCCAGTTACCTTCTTTCAATCGGGATGGGGACTTCTTTCGGGATTTCGACCGGCAAAGACAGGCTGATACTGTTCCCAATGAAGGATTTGCTCTTGCTTGCGGAAAATGATGAAAACACGAAGATCATCGTTCTTTATGTCGAGCCGGGGGGCACCTATGAGCATGATGCTGTCGACATGATGAAAGAAAACGGGTTTTCCAAGCCTGTAGTTGTATACGTTTCGGGTGAGATCGCGGAAAAATACGTCATTTCGCTCGGGCACGCGGGAGCTGTTGTGGAGGGCTGTAAGAGTCATGCGAAAGCTAAAAAGGACGCGTTTGACAGTTATTTCGGGATCGGGCCGATGAAAATGGATAAGCGCTACCGTAAGACTGCTCAACTTGCGGACACTTTGTCGCGCGGCATCCGTGCGCAGGCTCTTCATCATATACCGAGGGCGGTAACACTCGTTGCGAATACCCTCGGCATGACCAAGGATTTCGGGGGTACAAGGCCGGTCCGGCTCAACCCATGGTTTGTAAACCTTGGAGAGCTTGGCCGGCGGCTGCCGGCGGAGCTTGCTCCGGCGCCTGGCAATATACCCGGGCTCTTCGATGCCCAGTTCAAGCAGCAGACCCAGAACGTCCTCGGGGGACCGGTAAAACAGTCAATGCGTAATGCCTCACACGCCAGCTCCAGCGACGGCGTTATCCCCAGAATTTACGGATATTCCATGCTGGATATCATGAAAAGAGGGTCGTTCACATCTTCGGTCATTCTTTACCTGACCGGTGAGCTTCCTGAAAGCAGCTTTGAAGAAAAACTTGCTGAAATGACTCTTATTGCGTCTCTCACCAACGGGCCCGGGACGATATCCCTTCAGGGTTCCAAGCTGTCCGCATCAGCTGGGAACAATCCAAATACAGCGATGATAGCGGCCCTGGCGACAATGGGTACCGTTCATGGAGGGAACGGGGCAAGGGCTGTAAAGTTTCTGCTCGACTGTTTTGGAGGCCTGGATATTTCCGACCCCGGTATCTCCGATCCTGGTATCTCCGATCCTTATAAAGAGTATCCGGATGTCGGAAAGATTGCTGAAGAAGCCGCAGATGATTTTAAAAAGAAGAAACAGGCTGCAAAGGAGGGCGGTTTTGAATATGAAAGGGTCCCCTGCCTGGGGCACCCCGTTTTCCGGAATGATCCTGTGAACTACGACCCGAGGGAGCAGGTGATATACAATTTTATCAAGGAATCGGGCAGGACGAACATATTTCTTGATTTTTATC
>DRHN01000111.1 GCA_011049595.1 Spirochaetota bacterium
GGGACAGCCGAAAGAAGTACTGACCGTCGATAATCATGCGGACGGGGTGTACCTGTACCTGCGTATGCTTAAAGAGGACCCTGAAAGTGCGAAGGATGTATTGGAGCTTCTTAAGATGAACGGCGGCAACAGCTCGGGTGACGGTATAGGGTGTGTCAGCTGGAACGGGTCGGTGCACGCGGACCAGTTCTGGCGGCAGCACACGTTCGGGAACGTAAAAAAAAGACAATTCAGCGAGATCTGGACCGACATGTCAAATTCTTTGATGAAAAAACTCAAGAACAAAAAGCTGTATGTCAAAGGAAGATGCTCGAAATGTAAATATCTGGATATTTGCGGGGGTAACTTCAGGGCGAGGGCGGAAGCAGTCTCCGGGGACATCTGGGCAGAGGAGCCGGCCTGCTACCTCACAGACGAAGAGATCGGGGTCAAAGCCGGTTAAAGCGCCCGGACCAGGATCGCTGAAATTCTTTCAGTGGTGTGTTCTTCCCGCGGGGGAAAAAGATCGACATCCCGATGTTTGATAATAATTAGTTCCTGGTGAAAACGGCGGGTTTAACCTGTACTGTCTAAAACAGCTGTTTTGGACAGATGTACAAATGGAGGGCTTATGGGATTTCCGGTTGTGCGGATGAGAAGATTGAGGCAGAACGAAAACCTCAGGCGGCTGGTGCGTGAAACAACTCTGTCTGTTGACGATCTCATATACCCGCTTTTTGTCTGCCCGGGTAAAAGCGTGAAGAACGAGATAAAATCGATGCCCGGCAACTACCAGATGTCCGTAGACAAGCTCGTAGAGGAGTGCCTTGAGGTAAGAGACCTGGGTATACCCGGGATTATACTCTTCGGGATCCCGGAGAAAAAGGATGAGATCGGTTCCGAGGCCTATTCCGATGACGGGATCGTTCAGAAAGCCGCGCGCGCGCTAAAGGAAAAGGTAGACAACCTGCTTATAATAACGGATATATGTTTCTGCGAGTACACGAGCCATGGTCACTGCGGGGTTATCAAAGACGGCGCGGTTGACAATGACGAGACATTGAAACTCCTGGCAAAACAGGCACTGTCCCATGCAAAGGCCGGGGCTGACATATTGGCCCCTTCTGATATGATGGACGGCCGGGTCGGCGCGATGAGAAGCGCCCTTGACAAAAGCGGGTATACACATGTCCCGATCATGGCTTATTCGGCGAAATACACTTCGGCTTTTTACGGTCCTTTTCGTGACGCCGCGGAATCGGTACCGAAGTTCGGCGACAGGAGGGCCTACCAGATGGACCCCGCAAATGCCGATGAGGCGCTTAAAGAGGTTAAGCTCGATCTGGAAGAAGGTGCCGATATTGTTATGGTAAAGCCCGCTCTCTCCTATCTTGATATTATTTACAGGGTGAAAAACGAGTTTGGGGTCCCTGTGGCTGCCTATAATGTAAGCGGCGAGTTTTCATGCGTAAAAGCAGCCCACGGCAATGGATGGGTCGACGGGGAAAGAATGATGATGGAGATCCTGTTGTCGATCAGGAGGGCCGGGGCGGATATCATTTTGACCTATTTTGCGAAAGATGCCGCGAAATTATTGAAATGATGGATCCACGGGTTCAGTCATTAGTACCTTAACAACAATTTCCTTGTTTTTTTGGCAGGGAAATTTTTCCAATCAAGAATGCGGCTTGTCCGCATTAGGGACAGTCCCGTTTAAAACCTGGCGGCAGTCAAAATGGCAGGGTTGTTTTGAGAAATATTATTTATTGCTGTATTTAAAAGGATTGGATTGATGGAATCTGCAAATAGACCGCACGCGAAACATCAGCCGAGGCTGATCGCGTGGGAAGTCACGAAAAAATGCCCTCTGAACTGCATGCACTGCAGGGCGTCGGCAGCCGATAAAGAATTTTCCGGGGAGTTTACCACAAAGGAATGTTTCAAGCTCCTGGACAATGTGGCCTCCTTTGCAAAACCGATAATGATACTCACGGGCGGTGAGCCGATGGCAAGGCCAGATATATTCGATATCGCCCAATATGGTACACGGCTGGGGCTGAGGATGGTAATGGCCCCGTGCGGGCTCTTGATGGACAGGGAAAACACCGCAAAAATGAAAGAGTCCGGAATCGAGAGGATAAGCCTGAGCATTGACGGAGCCGATAGCGTTACCCACGATTCTTTCAGGCAGGTGCCCGGCGCTTTTGAATCTGTCGTCAAGGCGGCTGAAATCGCGAAAGAGTGCGGGCTGGAGTTCCAGATAAACACAACGGTAACAAAGCTCAACTACAGGCAGATCGGGGAAATGCTGCAGCTCGCGATTGATCTGGGCGCGGTGAGCTATCATCCTTTTTTACTGGTTCCCACGGGCAGGGGCAGTGACCTTGCTGAGTACGAGATAGACCCTGATGAGTATGAAAGCCTGTTGACATGGATATACGAAAAAAGCATGGGCGCCCCGATACAGATGAAGCCGACCTGCGCTCCCCATTATTATCGAATTTTCAGGCAGAAGGAGAAAGAAGCCGGCAGGAAGGTGACTTTTGAGACCCACGGCCTAAGCGCCATGACAAAGGGCTGCATGGGGGGCCAGGGTTTCGCGTTTATTTCAAACACCGGCAGGGCCCAGATATGCGGTTTTCTCGAGGAAGAGGCCGGGGATCTAAGAAAAGAAAACTATAATTTCAAAAAGATCTGGGACACGTCGGAGCTGTACCTTAAAATGCGTGATCTTGACAACTACAACGGAAGGTGCGGGATTTGCGAATACCGGAGGGTCTGTGGGGGCTGCCGGGCCAGGGCATTTGCCTCGACCGGCAACTATCTAGACGAAGAGCCCTACTGCGTGTATCAGCCGTTGCGAAAGGCCGACAAAACAGCAAAATAGCGGTTTCAAAAACACATTAAACACACTTTATCATAATATGGCGGATCGATGAAAAACGTATTGACTGAAATCGATAAAACACTGCTTGAGGTCCTGCAAAAGGATTTCCCTCTTGTTTCCAGGCCCTTTGATCACTTTGCAGGGGTTTGCGGTATTTCCGAAGAGGAAGTGATCCTTAGGATTAAAAAGTTGATCTCAGAAGGGATTATAAGAGAAATATCGGCCATCTTCAACGCCGGAAGGCTTGGGTACAAAAGCACACTTGTCGCGCTGAGAGCGCCCGAGGGGCTGGAAGAAAATATTGCCGGGATAATAAACAGGCATCCGGGTGTAAGCCACAATTATTTCAGGGATTATAAATATAACCTGTGGTTTACACTTATTATAATGGAAGAAACCGGGTTCAAAGAAGAGCTGGAAAAGCTGCTTGAAGGGGCCGGAGACGCAGGTTATCTGATCCTGCCTGCAATAAGAACATTTAAAATCGGTGTGGACTTCAAGCTCACCGACGGAACGAAACCCGGGAAAGCTTATCAAGAAAAGCCTGAAACAGAAAATGCGGAAACCGGCCCAGAGCAGATCGTAAAAACTGAATCCCTGAAAGCTGAGACCGGACCTTCCGGCCGGGACAAAAAAATTATCATGAAGCTGCAGGAGCACATGAAAATCGTTCAAAGACCATGGAAAGAAATGTCGTCCGGCCTTGGCATGTCTGAAACTGAACTTTTGGGCTGTATAAAAGATTTTAAGGACAAAGGCGCAATAAAAAGGATATCTGCTGTTTTGAGGCACAGAAAGATCGGGTACACGGCCAATGGTATGGCGTGTTTTAACATCTCGGACGAGAAAATCGAACAGGCAGGAAATACCCTTGCGCAGTACCCTGA
>DRHN01000112.1 GCA_011049595.1 Spirochaetota bacterium
AAGAGGGTGAATGGGTATCATACCATGATGAGGTAAAAACCGGTTTTACGGGATACAAAGCAGTCAAACAGGATAAAATGAAATTGCTGAAATACGGGAGATCGGGGGATGAGGTCTTTCTGGTCTTTGATAAAACCCCGTTTTACGCTGAATCCGGCGGGCAAGTTGGTGACGAAGGATATCTGGAAAGCGATGGCGTAAGGATCAGGATAAGAGGCGTAAAAAAGACCGGCGATCTGTATGTCCACCTTGGTTCTATTGAGAAAGGGGAGATCGCTGATTTACAATACACCGGTACAATCGATACTGAAAAACGTAACAGGATCATGGCGAACCATACAGCTACTCACCTTCTTCATCACTCGCTGAGAAAGATACTCGGCTCCCACGTTGCGCAGGCAGGTTCACTTGTCGCCCCGGACAAGCTGAGATTCGATTTCAACCATTACGGACCTCTTACTCAAAAAGAGCTATCGGATACCGAGAGGGAGGTAAATAAAGAGATTTTTCACAACGTACCGGTTAGCGTAAAAGGCGGGGTCCCGATTGAGGAAGCAAAAGCCATGGGCGCAATGGCTCTTTTTGGCGAAAAGTACGGTAAAAATGTACGGGTTGTCGATATTGGAGGGTTCAGCATTGAGCTGTGCGGTGGGACACATATCGAGCGTACAGGTGATATAGGTCTTTTCAAAATAATCAAAGAATCAAGTATCTCCTCGGGGGTGAGGAGGATAGAGGCTGTAACCAATGAAGCTGCTCTTGATCTGATTAACAGGTATGAAAGCATACTAAAGGAGGCATCCGGCTTGCTGGATACAGGGGTGGAAGGCGTAACCGCCAGGATCAATGACCTGCAGCAGAGGGTCCGTGATCTGGAAAAAGAGAGAAAAAGGGAGAGGAAAAAAGACTTTGATGAGGTCTTCGACCCTGAAAAACACAAAGTCAAAGCGGGGATGTACAACCTCGTGCTGATAAAGCTGGCCGGGCATTCCAGGGATGAAATGCGCGAGATCTCCGACAGGGTCAAAAATAAACTTGAAATGGGTGTAATTTTTATATCTTCGGTGGAGGATGATAAGGTAGCCTATGTTCTTTCCGCGACCGGCGAAGCGGTAAAACAAGGTATAAATTGCGGGACCCTGCTGAGAGAAGCCTTGAAAGGGCGCGACGCGAGCGGCGGGGGAAGACCCAATCTGGCCGAGGGAGGTGGCACAGGTCCTGATAATATATCCGGTGCGTTTGACAGGCTTCAAGAAATATTGGAATCCGGGTGATTTTAATGTTCCCCAAAAAAGTAACCTGTCGATCCTGATAAAAGCCCGGCAGCTTTTTGGATCCGGGAGGCTGAGGCATGGACAACGTTTCGGGCAGAGCGCCGGCCTACTGTTTGATGTAAGGCTGGCCATCAGCCGCGGGAGGTGTGGATTTACCTATAACACCCGCGAGCACCACCATGGTGATCATGTATGGAAGCATCCAGAGGAACTGCGGCGGGATGGGGATGTTTTTTATCTGAAAAATGATCTGAAGAGCGTCGGAGAACCCGAAGATCAATCCACCGATGAAGGCGCCGACCGGGTGCCATTTTCCGAAGATCATTGCGGCAAGTGCGATAAAGCCCTTGCCGTTGGTCATCAGATCGTCAAAACTGCCGGTTGTTTCCAGAGAAAACCAGGCTCCAGCCAGGCCTGCTACCATCCCGCCCAGTATAACATTGGTGTACCTCATTTTGAAAACATTTATCCCTACAGTATCTGCTGCTTCAGGGTGTTCTCCGATTGACCTGGTCCTCAACCCCCACCGGGTCCTAAAAAGCATTATCGTGATGAAAATGACGAGCCCCATCATGATAAATACGATGGGCTGGTTCGAGAAAACGATTTCCCCGAGGATCGGTATCTTTGAAAAAAAAGGCGCCTCGATGATAGGTAATATAGCAGTTCGTGACAGCCTTGCATTGACAAGGAAGGTCCTGCGTATGAAACCGGTCAACCCGATCGCGAGAATATTTATTACAGTGCCGCTTACTATCTGGTCCGTTAGCATGGTAATGGAAAGAAAGGCATGAAGAAAAGCCATTGCACCCCCGGATAGGACCGCGCACAAAAGTCCGATCCATATGTTGTTCAGGTAGAGACTGGCCGTAAACCCGATGCACGCGGCGGTCAGCATCATCCCCTCTATCGCGATGTTGACAACACCCGTTCTCTCACAGAGAATCCCTGAAAGGGCGCCGAGAACTATGGGGGTCGACAGCCTGAGGCTCAGCCCTAAAAGCCCGACTATGTCAAAAACCGAACCGACTGCAGCCCAGAGGATGATCGATGAAACTGCGGTAAAAGAGGTGGTGAAAAAGGACAGGTTGACGAATTTATTAAACCTTTTTATCAAAGGTAAAAGTGAACTCGTCAGGCCCAGGATCCCGAGTATCCGTATCGACCTTCCGGTAAACATCGAGATCTTGCCAAGGTCCCCGAACCCGAGCAGCGATACAGCCTCTCCCTTCGGGAAGTTGAAAGAGAAACGTATCAGAAGGAGGTTCAAGATCAAGGTAAGGCTGCTGAATATTATGGTTCTGTAGAAATTTTTCTGCATGTTCCCGGTCCGGAGTTAATTTATTCGCAACTTATGTATCCCGGTTTTCTCCTGAAAAATTGTTACTGCAAATATTCAAACAGGTCGGCCTATTTGCCCCAGCCTTTTGTCAAAACGACGTCAGCTTTTGCTTTGTCGGCTTTTATCCTGTATATCCAGCGCACGATCGTCGGGGCGGCGATAAACATGATCACAAACGCCTGTATTATATTGATCAGGTCGATAGATATATCAGCCCTGATCTGCATCAGACCCGCACCGTTCCTGAGGGCAGCCCACAAAATCGCCGATGGGATTATCCCGAACGGATTGCTCTTGGCAAGAAGGGCGATCGCTATTGCATCGAACCCGTATCCTGAAATAAACGCAGCCGGGAGGTTGTAGTTGAGACCCAGCACCTCGTTTGCCCCCGCCATGCCGGCGAGTCCCCCGGAAATTGCCATCGCGATTACAAAATTCCTGGTGATGTTCATGCCGGCGTACCGGGCAGCGTTCTGGTTGAGCCCGACAGTTCTTATTTCGAAACCTGTAGTTGTTTTGTAAAGCACGAAGTAGATCAGGAAAACTGCAGCGAGTGCGATGATAAAACCCCAGTGAAGACGGAATCCGGGGATCAGCTTTGGAAGATATGCTGTATCAAGAATGTAGGGAGTCCGCGGGATGCTGGCAGTAGTGTCGTGCATCGGGTTCTTTACGAGGTAATCGGTGAGCTTGATCATAATGTGGTTCATCATTATTGTGTTGATCACCTCGTGCCCGCCGGTTTTTGCTTTTAGATATCCGGGGATTGCGCCCCACACAGCCCCCCCGGCTATCCCGGCAATTATAGCGATAGGGAGGTGAACGAAATGCGGGAGCCCTCGTAACGCGTAACCGATAAATGCTGCTGACACCGCGCCCGCGTAAAGCTGTCCCTCGACCCCTATATTAAAAAGACCGCACTTGAAACCGAATGCGACAGCAAGCCCGGTAAGAATGTAGGGTGTCGTTATGACAAAGGTTTCGGCGATGGCCCTTGGTTTGCCGAATGCGCCTTGCCAGAGCCCCTGGTAGGCCCTGAACACGTTTAACCCGGACAGGTGAATAATAATTGCCCCGATAATAAGAGACGTTACAATAGAGAGGAGCGGTATTACAAACTCCTGATAACGCATCTTTCGAAGGAATTTCGGAATATTCATATAAATTTCCGTTGTGACCGATCAGCGGCCGGCGCCATAAGGCTTTGATCCCGAACCGCGGCCGTACACTGATCCTGTCTTTTGTATTTGCAACTAATTAAACATTTACACCGGCCATGAGCAGGCCGAGTTTCTCCTTTGTGGCTTCCTCAATATTTAATGTTTTAATGATTTTTCCCTTGTATATGACCCCTATTGTGTCTGCCAGACTCATTATTTCGTCCAGCTCCGATGACACAAGAAGTACCCCCCGGCGGGCGTCCCTTGTTTCGATTATTTTTTTATGTATGTATTCGACCGACCCCACGTCAAGGCCCCTGGTGGGCTGAGAAGCAATAAGAAGGTTTATATCCCGCGCCAGCTCGCGGGCCACAACGATTTTCTGCTGGTTTCCCCCGGAAAGGGTCTCAGTAACAGTATTTATACCGGGGGTTCTTATGTCGTACTCCTCGATAAGCCGGGATGCTTTCTCTGAAATAACGGGATAATCCAGTATGCCGCGTTTTGAAAAAGGTTCTGCGTAATAAGAGCATAGTATCAGATTGTCTCGAACTGGATACTGGAGCACAAGCCCGTATTTCTGCCTGTCTTCAGGTATGTGAGCGATCCCGAGGAGTGTGACCTTTCTGGGGTCTTCACCTGTCAGTTTCACGCCCTTCATGACAACTTCACCGTTCTGGAAAGGAAGAAGGCCGGTCAGCGCCTGAATAAGTTCGGTCTGGCCGTTACCCTGAACACCCGCTATCCCGAATATTTCGCCCTCATTGACTGTAAAGCTGATGCTGTCGACGACTTTGGCCCCTCTCTGGTCATTCACTTCAAGGTCCTTCACCTGAAGGACAGGAGCCCCCCTTTTCATTACGTTTTTTTCGACCTTTAAAATTACCTCTCTGCCCACCATCATGCTTGCCAGTTCCTGTTCACTCGTGTTTTCGGGAGTCACACTTCCAATTGACCTGCCGTCCCTCAGGACGGTTATTTTATCCGATATACTGAGAACTTCTTTTAGCTTGTGGCTGATAAAAATGATGGATTTCCCTTCGTCTTTCAAAGACCGCAGTATTGCAAAAAGCTCTTCGGTCTCCTGAGGAGTCAGAACAGAGGTCGGCTCGTCCAGTATCAGGATGTTGGCTTCACGATAGAGTGCTTTGATGATCTCCACTCTCTGCTGGGTCCCGATAGGCAGGTCTTTTATCAGGTCGTCGGGGTCAAGGTTGAACTTGTACTGCCCTGAAAGTTCCCTGATCCTGTTTTTTGCTTTTTCTGTATCAAGCATGCCGATTTTTTTTGTTTCCATGCCGAGCATAATATTTTCCGTGACGCTCATGATAGGTATCAGCATAAAATGCTGGTGCACCATGCCTATACCCAGAGACAGCGCATCGGAGGGGTTCTTTATCTGCACTTTACGGCCGTTTATATAGATCTCCCCCTCGTCCGGAGTGTAAAGCCCGTACAGTATGTTCATGAGAGAGGTTTTTCCGGCGCCGTTTTCACCGAGCAGGCTGTGTATTTCACCCTTCCCGAGGGAGAAGTCGATGTGGTCGTTGGCAAGAACACCTGGAAATATTTTTACAATGCCTTGAAGAGAAAGTATGTCGGTTTTCATTTTTTCCTATTTTCCTGCAATACTATATCATTCTCCATGTTTTTTCAATAACATTTTTAGAAAAACCGGTACAGAAAAAAACCGTAAAAACCCGATCATTACAACTATGAGAAAGCATGCTCTTTTCAAATAAAATTAAAAGGGTATCATAATGACACATATTATTGAGGCATAATGATACAATTTTAATTCAGGGTGTTCGGGCAGCGTATTTTATGGGTAAACACAGCACGGGGACGAAAGCACGGAAATATTAATATTATATATATTTACAGCATTCGGCAGGGACCGGTATACAAAACACGACGTATTAGCAAAATATTTTGGTATGAAAATTGCAACTCGTTTGTTAGATTGTAAAAGGAGTTAATATGGATATTAACAAATTTACCGAAATGGCGCAGCAAGCTTTGAACGAGTCTCAGCTGGCAGCAGGCGAGTACGGTCATCAGCAGATCGAGAACGAACACCTCCTGCTTGCGCTCTTAAGACAGGAGAAAGGTGTCGTGCCGCAGATCCTGATCAAAATGAATATTGATGTCAGTGATGTTCTTTCAGATACAGGCAGGGCTCTGGAACGGAAACCCAGGGTGTCGGGCCCCGGTACGGGAGGCGCGTTGTACTTGTCGGCAAAGATGAACACCCTCCTCGCTGATGCCGAGAGTGAAGCCCGGGCGTTGAAGGATGATTTCATCAGTACGGAGCATGTATTTATTGCATTGTGCGCGGATACAGGGGGCACAGGGACGATTTTGAAAGATTACGGGATAGAAAAGTCAAAAATACTGGGTGCGTTAAAGCAGATACGGGGGAACCACCGTGTTACATCGGCAACCCCCGAAGCGACATACCAGGCCCTCGAGCGTTACGCGATTGATCTGACAGAAATGGCGAAATTGGGAAAACTCGACCCTGTTATCGGCCGGGATGACGAAATTCGAAGAGTTATCCAGGTGCTTTCAAGGCGGACCAAAAACAACCCGGTGCTCATAGGCGAACCCGGGGTCGGCAAAACGGCAATAGTTGAGGGGCTTGCGCAGAGAATAGTAAAGGGCGATGTCCCTGAAGGGTTAAAGGATAAGAAGATCGTCGCTCTTGATATGGGGTCCCTGGTGGCCGGGGCCAAGTTCCGGGGTGAGTTTGAGGAGAGGCTGAAGGCCGTTTTAAAGGAGGTCCAGGAATCGAACGGTCAGATCATCCTGTTTATCGATGAGCTTCACACGGTTGTGGGGGCGGGAGCGGCTGAAGGGGCCATAGACGCCGGGAACATGCTGAAACCGCTGCTTGCCAGGGGAGAGCTCCACTGCATCGGGGCCACTACACTCGAGGAATACAGAAAGTATATTGAAAAGGACACGGCTCTCGAGAGGAGGTTCCAGCCGGCACTGATAGCCGAGCCTTCGGTGCAGGATACTATTTCAATATTGAGGGGTCTCAAGGAACGCTACGATATATATCACGGTGTGAAGATAAAAGACAGTGCTCTTGTTTCCGCCGCTGTGCTGAGCGAGCGCTATATATCCGACAGGTTCCTGCCTGATAAAGCGATCGACCTTATTGACGAGGCAGCGGCAAAGCTCAGGACCGAGATCGATTCGATGCCCGTTGAGCTCGACGAGATCGTGAGAAAGACGATCCAGCTTGAAATTGAAAAGGAAGCCCTGAAAATGGAAAAAGACAAGACATCAAAGGAAAGGCTGAGCAGGATCGAAAAGTCGCTTGCCGACCTCAATGAGAAGGGAAACTCCCTGCGTTCCCAGTGGGAGGAGGAGAAAAAACACCTGCAGAAGGTACGAGAGCTCAAGAGCCTGATCGAGGAGGTTAAGTTCCAGATCGAAAAAGCGGAGAGAAACTACGATCTTAACAAAGCCGCCGAGTTGAAGTACGGCAGCCTGATAAAGTTTGAAAAGGACCTGGAAGAATTGAGCAGCATGGAAGCGGAAGGCCCGGCAAGGATGCTCAAGGAAGAAGTAGGCGAGGAGGACATCGCTGAAGTGGTTGCCAAATGGACCAGGATCCCGGTGTCGAAATTAATGCAGGGAGAGATGGAAAAACTGATGAACCTGGGGGACCATCTCCATGAGCGTGTAATAGGCCAGGACCAGGCGGTAAACGCGGTTTCCGATGCCATACTGAGGGCGCGGGCCGGGATCAAAGAACCGGGCAAGCCCATAGGGAGTTTTATTTTCCTCGGACCAACAGGGGTTGGAAAGACCGAGCTTGCCAAAACTCTGGCGGAGTTTCTCTTTGATGATGATAAAAATATTATACGTCTTGACATGTCGGAGTACATGGAGAGGCACACAGTGGCAAAGCTGATCGGCGCGCCCCCGGGTTATGTGGGGTACGACGCCGGAGGACAGCTGACCGAAGCAGTAAGAAGAAAACCGTATTCCGTAATTCTGCTTGATGAAATAGAGAAAGCGCATCCCGACGTTTTTAATATTCTTCTACAGATCCTGGAGGACGGCAGGCTCACGGATTCTCACGGGAGGACAGTCGATTTTAAGAACGCCGTTATTATTATGACCTCCAATCTGGGCTCCGAGTATATCCTGGAGGACGACCCTGAAAGTGTTAGGTCTTTTGATGATATGAAACGGGTGATACTCGAGGTATTGAAAAAGAGCTTCAGGCCGGAATTTCTTAACAGAATTGATGAAATAGTTGTGTTTCATTCTCTTTCCAAGGAGAATATCGTTGAAATAGCCAAACTGCAGCTCGGGTATTTGAAAAACAGACTGATGGACAGGGGTGTGAACATCACATTCAGCGACAGTGCCGTAAAGTTTCTTTCCGAAAGAGGGTATGATCAAAATTACGGGGCCCGGCCGCTTAAAAGAGTTCTGCAGAATCATGTCGAGACCCCTCTGGCAAAGGAGATCATACGGGGCGCTTTCAAAGAAAACGCTCGCATCACAGCTGACTATTGCGAGGACAGGATCATTTTTAAATCTAATTAGTCAGTAATCTGCCCCCCGATCCGATATAATAAAAAAGAATGCATAATACTTGAAATTCTGTTATATTATACCGAAAAAGGAAACCATGATGCAGAAATCTGTGGAATCTGTACTTTTTATAGGTCATGAGCTGGAGACCATGGCAGGTTCGGCGTCCGGATCTTTCGATGTGCAGGTCCTGGAAAAATATGATCAGGTTTTTGATTTTTTCAGGGCCGATCAGAAAAAACTGCAGACCTTTGTTGTTTTTTTTCACTTTAAAACCATGAGGTCCCTGGTCCGCTTTGTTCAAAAGGCCGAAAAAGAGCTTCCGCTTCTTTTTATGTTTACCCCGCTTGTCGCCTGTTTCACAGGTAAAGTCCCGGACGAAATCGATCCCTCGATCAGAAAATTCGACCTTGTCATGTTCCGAATGCCAGAGAGGGAAAGCATCGGCAACATTATCATGTTCGCTGTCATCAGAAAACACGGAATCCGTGAAAATTACAACAGATCGCTGATGGACAGGGAAATCAACATCAGCCTTATGGAAAAGCTCCGGAAAAAAATAAAAAAAGATAAAAAAACGGAGTACGATTTTGTGGATATGTACTACGGTGTCGATGAGAACGGGATCTTTAACACCGTGGGGGATGAATTGCTTCGCGTACTCGGGTTTTCAAGAGAGGAGATAATAGGACACCATTTTTCCAAGATCATAGCCGCCGAAGAGCTTGAGGGAGTCGAGAAAGCATTTACAGAAAAGAGGACGGGTGAAAGGGCTTTAAAAGAAAGCGTCGTGAAGTTTAGAACAAAAAACAAAGGTTCTGAAGAGTTTGTCATAGATGCTTACGGGTTTCATATACCTTCGATAAGGGATAACCCCGACAAAGACCCCGACAGAGTTTATATCGGCACATTGGGGGAAGCAAGATTGAAAGGGAGTTTTGAAGAACCGGTAAACGTGTTTGAAAACTCACTTGAGCCCATGATCATATACAGCTTTTCAGACGGCGGGATCATCACTAACAAGGGGTTTGAGTTGTTTACAGGGTACAGCAATGAAGACCTGTATGATAAAAAGCCCGATTATTTTGAAAGACCTGACAAATCATATTTTTATGAGTACCTGGACCGCATCCGTACGGAAAAGCACTGCACCTACAACACGGTAATCGTGACGAAATCGGGGGATGAGTGTTTCAGCGAAGTATCTCTGGATTTTGTTGAAAACGGTGAAAAGTCATATGTGATAGCGATTTACAGCGATATATCAAATATCATGCGGATGATCGAAGAAGTTGAAACCCTTATCAAGATGTCCTGGGATATCGAGAACACCGCGAGGACCGAAGATCTGATTGAAAATGCTGCTGACAAGATAGAGTCGATTTTAAAGGTGCAGTTTTTAGCGGTCGCTCTTTTAGAGAATTCAAAGAAAACTGTGTACCGGTACTTTATAAAGGGTGATAAAAAGGGGGAGTGGTTTGATCCGGATGATCTGCAATTTCACACAAAGATAAAGGATGTACTGCATGAAGCGGTAAAGGAGAAGAAAACGGTCTACAGGGAGACAGGCAAAATTTTCGGAACCGGTAGAGTGGAGTTCATTGGAAACATGTACAAAGATGGCGTTGTTGTGATTTCTCCGCTCATAATCAACGCGAGGGTATTCGGCTGTATCATTGTGATCCACAAAAATGAAAGCATGTTTACCCTTCAGGGTATAAGGCTGCTGGAGCTTTCATCCAATATTATTGCTGCCGGGATAAGGA
>DRHN01000113.1 GCA_011049595.1 Spirochaetota bacterium
AACCCTACATTGAATAATTTCAGGACGCTATTTACACGGGACATAAATTTCAGCCCGATTGCGGAGTCGGCGCTGCGGCCTGTGATAAACAGCCTGATAGTGTCGATTATCGGGACAAGCATAGCGATGGTTGCGGGTGTGCTTGCGGCGTACGGTATATCGAGGTACAAGGCCGGGGCCCAGCTTCCTTTTTTTCTGCTGCAGCTGAGGATGTTTCCGCCTATCGCGATCATAATCCCGATCATGATAATGTGGGCTTTTTTGAGGATGACGGACACCTGGTACGGGCTTGTGATAATATACGGGGTTGTGACGCTGCCTTTTGCGACATGGCTGATGAAGACTTTTTTTGATGATATACCGCACGAGCTTGACGAGGCGGCGATAGTTGACGGGTGCTCAAATATGGGAGCCTTTTTTAAGGTGGTACTTCCGCTGGCAAAGGGGGGGATCGCCAGCACAGCCCTTTTCGTGTTTATTCTCAACTGGAGCGACTTTCTTGTGGCCCTTGTGCTTACTGACAGAAGATGGACTACAATTCCCGTTCACATAGCGAAGCTGCAGTCGGCTTTGGTGGGGGCGTTGTACGGACCGAAAGCTGCCCTCGGGCTGCTTGCGGCGCTTCTTCAAATACGGCATCTTTTGAGCACGAATGCCTCGAGCCTGTCGATAAATGATATGCAGAAGGTGGCGCTTGCCCAGAGCATGATCACAAAACCTCAGATCTTTTTACTTGATGAGCCTCTGTCAAACCTGGACGCGGCTTTGAGAAATATCATGAGGGCGGAGCTGAAAAAGATTCAGCAGGAGCTGGGGCAGACATCTATATATGTTACCCACGATCAGGTTGAAGCGATGAGCCTTGCGGATAAGATCGCAGTCATGAACTTTGCAGTATTGCAGCAGTACGACACCCCGCACAACATATATAATAAACCCAAAAACCTGTTTGTGGCGAACTTTATAGGCAGCCCCACTATCAATTTTTTTGACGGCGAATATAAAAACGGAGGATGTGTACTAAGCGATTTTGAGAACGGAAAACTCACCATTTCTGAAAGGCCTAAAGATCAAATTAATAAATCACTCAAACAGGAAAAAGTGGTTATCGGAATAAGGCCGGAACACCTGAAGCTGAGCGACAAACCGGAGGGCTCCGTAGCAAAGCTGAAGGCTAAGATAGTGGGATTTGAGCCTCTTGGGTCAAAGACAATAGTGTATCTGCACCCGGACGCGAACCCGGGTCTTATAATAAAATCGTCAATGGACAGTGATTATAAACCGGGGATAGGGGAGGTCAAGAACCTGGTTTTTAAAGAGCAGGCACTTTATCTGTTTGATAAAGAATCGACCGATCTGGTCATGAGGTTTTAATACAGGAATGTGCTGAAAACTTTGATTTACAGCACGCCGATGGAGGATATATGGCGTCAATAAGAGTGAAGAACTTAACAAAAACATTCAAAAATACAACGGCGGTCAACGCGCTTAATCTGGAAATAGCGGATGGTGAGTTTTTCTGCATACTTGGCCCGCCCGGAGCCGGGAAAACGACACTATTACGTTTGATAGTCGGGCTTGAAAAGCCGGATAAAGGGGAAATCATTATCGATGATGAAAATGTCAACAGCATTCATCCGAGCAAGAGAGATATTTCGATGATCTTTCAAAATCTTGCGCTTTATCCGGATAAAACGGTTTTTGATAATATAGCGTTTCCATTGAGGCAGCAGAAAACTCCGGAAGATGAGATAGGTACAAAAGTTACGGAAATAGCAAAACAGTTAAAAATCGACTGGCTTTTAGAGAAGATCCCTTCCCAGCTTTCAGGGGGTGAGAGGCAGCGTGTTGCTATCGGCAGGGCGATAGTGCGCAAGCCGAAAGCATATCTTATGGATGAGCCGCTCTCCAACCTGGATGCGCTGCTCAGGCTCGAGATGAGGATGAGCCTCAAAGAGCTGCAGACAGATTTAAAGGAAACTTTTGTTTATGTAACGCACGATCAGGTGGAAGCGCTTTCAATGGGAGACAGGATTGCAGTGATGAACAACGGGGTTATTCAGCAGGTGGACAAGCCTGAAACTATATACCGAATGCCGACAAACATGTTTGTGGCGACGATCCTGGGTAATCCACCGATGAATTTTCTTAAATGCGCGCTGAAAGCTGAAAACAGTAAAGTAAATATAATACACAAAGCATTTACAATATCGACCGGTGATAAGTCATTCAAAGAGAAATTGATCGCGGACTCAAAAGAGAAAAATATCGTGCTGGGGTTGAGACCTGAGGATATCAGGATTAATACTGAAAAACCCAAAGAAAGCTCCATCCGGACGGAGATATATGTAACAGAGCCTCTGGGGAATGAGACCATTGTTGACATAAAACTGGGTGATAACATAATAAAAGTGCTGACAGAGCCGGACTTTCCGGGCAAACCGGGCCAGCCTATCTGGATCACATTTAACTGCTCGAAACTGCACATATTTCACGATGAAACACATGAGTGTGTATATCACGCCACGGAAAAAAATAAATTTGAGATTGTCTGACAGGCACAGTACCGATATCGGATTGGTGCCCGGGATTTTATCCGCGCTATTTGAATCAACACAAAGCAAGGAGGATGTTATGGCAAAGATCGCGATTATCGGTGCAGGGAGCATAATATTCGGCACGACATTACTTAACGACCTGCTGCAGACCGAAGCGCTGGAGGGCTCAACATACGCACTGATGAGCCCGACAATGCCCAGGCTGAAAAAGGTCGAGGATTACACCAACAAGATCATCAAAAAGAACAATCTAAAAGCTGAAGTCTACTCTACCACGGACAGGCGCGATGCTTTAAAAGATGCCGATTACGTAGTCGTTGTGCTGCAGATAGGAGGGATGGAAGCCTATAAAGCGGATTACGAGATACCGCTGAAATACGGTGTCGATCAGTGCTTGGGCCAGTGTGTAGGGCCGGGCGGTGTGTTCAGGGGCCTCAGGAGTATACCTGTAATGGCTGGCATCATGCACGATATGGAGGAACTTTGCCCCGATGCGCTTCTTCTGAATTACGTGAACCCGATGGCAGCAACAAGTATCGGGATGGGAATGTCAAGCGACATCGAATTTGTGGGATTGTGTCACGGCGTTCAGACGACACTCGATCTTATAGCAGGATACACCGGGGTCAAAAAAGAGGAGATCGACTTCATTGCCGCGGGCATAAACCACATGGCATGGTTTTTAAAGATCGAAAAGGACGGTAAAGACCTGTATCCTGTTTTTAATGAAATCATCGAAAAGCCTGAGTATTACATAAACGACAAGGTCCGGTTCGAGGTTTCGAGGCACTTCGGATATTTCATGACCGAGAGCACCGGCCATCTGTCCGAATACCTGCCCTATTTCAGAAAAAATCAGAAAGCGCTCGATCTGTACTGCGACCAGCCGGCTTTCGGCGGGGAGTCCGGGGCTTATTACAAATACTGCGACATGATAGCGAAGAAGTTTCAGGAAACTGACCCGCTCAGCCTTGAAAGCGGAGACCTTGACCCGAGAAGCAAGGAGTACTGCTCGTACATAATAGAATCAATAGAAACGGGGAAACCGTTCCAGTTTAACGGCAACGTAATGAACAGTAACGGGTACATATCAAATCTGCCGAGGGGGTGCTGTGTGGAAGTGCCGATGTATTCGGACAAGCACGGACTCCACGCCCAGTTCGTCGGTGATCTTCCGTCACAGCTCGCAGCGCTCAATCAAAGTAATGTAACCCTCCAGATGCTTGTGGCTGAGGCAGCCGTTAAAGGGGACCCGGAGCTGGCATTCGCGGCGCTTGCCATGGACCCGCTCACTGCCGCGGTCTGCACGCTGAAGGAAATACGCGATATGACGATCGAGCTGTTCGAGGCGCACGAGCAGTATCTACCTCAGTTCAACGGCAGAAAGCCGAAAAAAAGGGAAATAATAGTTACCACTCCGGAAACTGTCGGGGTAGATGTCCCGCTGGACCCGGCACTTGCAATAGCGAACAGGTTCGGGAAACTCGCTGAATAATTAGTTCTTTGTGCCACGCCATGGAGACCACGGAGTAGCCGGGCTTGCCCGACTTAGTCGTGAACGAAGTTGTCACCAAGAACTAACAGTTGCTATTCGGCACCGAGGGATTTTAAATATTCGTAGCTTTTCTTTAAATTCTCGTCACCACCGATCTCCAGGGTGCAGTATTCCACATCTTTTAATATTTCAAATACCGAGGCAATGTCTATCACTCCGTCTCCAAGCGCGATCGGGCTGAAACCGCACCCGAACATCTTGCCCCGCATCTCTTCATAGTCGGACGAAAGGTCCTTCCAGTGAACGTGCCATATTTTATCTTTGAAAGTCTTTGCGAACTCAACTGGGTCTGAACCGCCGAGCCATGAATTCCCGGTGTCCATATTTACACCAAGGTTGTCCGGATTGCCGAGTGTGTCGAATATCGCCTGCATACCCTTGATCGTGTCGGTGAGAGGACCGTGAGGTTCAAGAAGGATAGAGACCCCGAGGTCACCTGCGAGCCTGGCCGGCTCGTAGAGCTTTTCAGAAGTTGTAAAAACTTGCTGCTCAAATGAGAGCTTTTCACCCCATTCGGTGCTTGCCTCACCCTCAGACGTGACCACATGATGAACATCCATTAATGCAGCAAGCTTCACGGCCTTCATTATTTCATTCGTCCCGTAGCGCGAAGGCGCAGAAGGGTCCAGAAGACTCGCGTGAGCGCACACGGTTGTTATAGTGAGACCGTGCTTGTCAAAAGCTTTTTTTACATCGTGGGGATTGTCATCGAGACTGACCGTGGCCGCGAACCCGTATTCCCGGCCCAGCGATCCGCCGGGATGGTTATCTGTAACATCGGCGCAGCTGAACCCCATGTCAGCTATCCTTTTCAGCTGATGATCGAGGACCTGAAAAGGATCAACCAGAGCAAAACATCCTACTTTCATAATACACCTCCGTTGTTTGATAAAAGCCGTAATCTTGCTTTGAAATATATTTTTTAGATTACGATAAGATTTGCACTGCGCATTTAAATAATCTTCAAACTGTGGTAGCGATAAAGCTTTTTTAGACTCGTCAGATTATAACAGGTGACCCGGTTTTTTGTCAAGATTAAAACAGCCTGTGCCTATTTTTGCACCGTGTACCGGGACAAGCCTCGGCGGTCTTGATTCGTACCCTATGGCAAAGGATGTAAACAACTATTTCAATTTTGACAAAGATATCATAAGAGTACCGTTGAACCTGTGGGTGGACCCGCCCTTTGAAACAAAGATAATTGAGGAGGATGAGCGTACCATATTTTTCTGGGACCACTGGGGTGTAAAGGAGTTGGTAAAAAAGGACGCGTTTTGCTCGCCCGCGTATATTGAGTGGCCCGTGAAGAACCGTGCAGACTGGGAAAAATTAAAGGAGAGGCGCTTTCAGCCGAGTATTGAAACCAGGGTCCCGGCGGATTACCCGCATCTGATAAAAGGGAAATCGGAAATTGACGTTGAGCTGAGCAGGCTGCCGGGAGTAATAAAGCAGGGGGGGTATGTTCCTCATGTGGACCACAGCGTTCCCTATGGTGTGCCGTGGAAAAATTTCAAGTACTTCAGAGAGGAGCTGTTAAAAATAATAGAGCGAACACCTGTCCTTTCTTAAAAACCAGGCAGGAGACCTCGCGGCACTCGAAAATATAAAACAAAGGACGTGCAATGGTTAACAAAAAGGAGCTTATGTTAAACGCGATCAAACATGAAAGTGTACCTGTTATTCCGATGATGTACAGAGCAGACCAGGTAGTAAGTGAGAGGCTTTTAAAATATTTCAACCTGGGCGATTTGTCCAATGACTGGGAAAGTCTGATCCGGGAATTAGGCGCGGATAACTATTCTGACGGTGAAACTCTCGGGGCTTTCACATCTTATGTGCCTAAATATATTGGGCCGGCAATAAACACGGTTTATGAGATCAATCATTTTTTTATATGGGGGATAAAACCTGTGGAAATAAAAGTAGCGGGAGCCACCGATGTAGTTTTTCACAGGAGCCCGCCGCTGTACGGTCTGGATAATGTAAATGATGTGCTCCGCTATGATTACCCAAAATTAGACTGGTTTGATTTTGACACATACAAGGTCGCTATTGACGCCGTAAATCAGACTTTTGAAGAGCAGGAGGAAATAAAAGCAAAAGATATAAAAAGATCCGATAAGCATTTTTTATGCACATACACGATGAACAGCATTTTTATGACATCTCTTTTCATGAGAGGGATAGATAATATGTTGATGGACCTGATCTCCAGCAAAAGATATTCAGAAATTTTAATAAGCAGCATTGGATCATTTTGTCTGGAATTCTGTAAAAAAAATCTGGGAAGGATCGGCAGCGAAATAGATCTTTACGGCATCTGGGATGATTTCGCGACCCAGGATGACCTTTTGATATCCCCTGAGGTATGGCGTAAATATTACAAGCCGTGGCACAGTAAAATAATCGAGGAAGCAAAAAAACATGATCTGCTTGTTTGCTTCCACATATGCGGCAATTGTTCGGACGTAATTCCGGATCTAATAGAGATGGGTGTAGATATCCTTGACCCGGTGCAGGTTTCCGCTAATAAGATGGAAATAGGGGAGTTGAAAAAACAGTACGGCCGTGACATTTGCTTCCACGGCGGATTAGACGCGCAAAGGCTGGTCCCCCTGGGCAAACCGGATGAAATAAAAAAGGAAGTAAAAAGAGTAAAAAAAATATTCGGCAATGAAGGTGGTATCATTCTGGGCCCATCCCACTATCTTACCCCCGATATCCCAATTGAAAACGTGCTGGCGATCTATGATAAATGAACTAACTCACGGGGTAAATTAAGTACAGACATATTAATCAGAATAGTACCACACCCTTCATATAATTGTCCTCCCTTTTTTCTATTAACCCGCTTGAAAACGCCCCGGGGAGATCTTCGAGCCTGAATTTGTGAGAGACCAGGTCCTTTACATTTACGGCACCCTCATCAACAAGTTTGATAGAGGTCGCGTAATCGGAACCCGCGCTGCCTACAACATTGAATTCATAAAGCTGGATCATCTCCAGATCAACAGGCACCGCGGCCCCGAATACACCATAAATCTGCAACGTGCCTCCCTTTTTTAGAATGCTCATCCCGTCTTTTAACGCTCTTTCGGAACCGGATGCTTCGATCACAACATCCACACCCCTGCCACCCGTGTCCTCTTTTATTATTTCAGCAGCATTATCCTTATTGATATTGATCGCAAGATCCGCCCCGAATCGGGGTCCTAACCGCAAACGTTTCTCCCTTGTTCCGACAAGATAGACTTTTGAGGCGCCTCGCATTTTAGCCAGTGAGCAAAAGAAAAGCCCTCCAGGCCCGGGCCCGAATACCGCGACAGTGCTGTAAAGCGGCATGTTCACCTTCTTGAACCCGTGAACTGTGTCCGCGAGACTGTCGATCAAGCAGGCCTCGGGCCAGGATATCTTTTCGGGCAATATGTAGCAATTCTTTTCCGGCACTGTGAAATACTCGGCGTATTCTCCCTGCGCTCCGGAGATCCCGATGACCTTACTGTCATCACATAAACCAAAATCACCTTGTCTGCAATAATAGCAGGCCCCGCAGTACAATATACATTCAGCTATGACCCTGTCACCTTTTTTTATCCTCGAGACACCCCTGCCGATCTCCTGGACGGTCCCCCCTCCCTCATGGCCTATGATTAAGGGAGGCACGATATGTTTGAACCTGCCTTTGAATATCTCAAGGTCCGTCCCGCAAATTCCGACTGCTCTGGTTTCTATCAGAACCTCATTTTCCGATGGAACGGGGCAGGGTACATTTTTTATCTGAAGATCGTTCGGACCTTCCCAGACTGCCGCTTTCATATGGTGACCTCCTGT
>DRHN01000114.1 GCA_011049595.1 Spirochaetota bacterium
CTCGAGCAGTGGGAAAAGGACGGGGTCTATGCAAAGGTGATAAAAAAGAGAAAAGGAGGTGATATATTCATTCTCCACGACGGGCCGCCATACGCCAACGGAAATATTCACATAGGGACAGCGTACAACAAGGTGCTGAAAGACTTCATAATAAAATACAAGTCCATGATGGGCTACTACTCGCCCTATGTCCCCGGGTGGGATACTCACGGCCTTCCTATTGAAACAGAAGTAATAAAGGCCCGGGGGCTGAAAAGGGACGCGCTTTCGCCGATCGAATTCCGTAAGAAGTGTAAAGCATTTACCACAAAATATATAAAGACCATGACCCGGCAGTTCAAGCGCCTTGGCGTATGGGGGGACTGGGATAATCCCTATATTACCTACACTCCGGATTATGAAGCCAAACAGATCGAGATATTCGGTGAGATGGCTAAAAAGGGGTACATCTACAAAGGGCTGAAACCTGTTTACTGGTGCACCTCGTGTGTAACCGCACTTGCCGACGCCGAAGTGGAGTATGCAAACCACACGTCGCCTTCCATATACGTGAACTTTAAGGTCAAAAACGACAGCAGCACGGCAGATGAGCTAAAGGATGCCAGCCTGGTTATATGGACCACCACGCCATGGACTCTGCCGGGAAACTCGGGTGTGGCCCTGCACCCTGATTTCGAGTACACACTTTTTAAAAGCAGCGGAAATAAATACATTGTCGCGGCAGAGCTGCTGGATAATTTTTCTCAAAACACCGGCATAGCAGTGGATGAGACAATCAGAACATTCAAAGGGTCGGAGCTTGAAGGGCTTGTCCTCAAGCACCCGTTTATTGACAGGGACTCCCCGGTCGTGTTCGCGGATTATGTTACTCTTGAAACCGGTACGGGCGCTGTACACACGGCACCCGGTCACGGTCTTGAGGATTATGAAACAGGGGTTGCTTATAAACTGGAGATATTTTCACCGCTGGATAATTTAGGCAGGTTCACGGCCGAGGTACCGAAATTCGAAGGTATGTTCTGCCGGGACGCCAATCAGGCTATCATTTCTTATTTAAAGGAACTTGGCGCGCTTCTTGGCGTGGGAGATCTGACGCACAGCTACCCCCACTGCTGGCGGTGTAAAAATCCCGTGATCTTCAGGGCAACAGAGCAGTGGTTTGCATCGATCGACGGATTCAAAGCCGACTCGCTGAAAGCAATCGACACGGTGCAGTGGCTACCCTCGACAAGCATAAACCGGATAAGGGCGATGGTTGAAAACAGGTCTGACTGGTGTATATCCAGACAAAGGACCTGGGGGGTACCGCTTCCAATATTTTACTGCTCAAAATGCGAAAAGGCGATCATCAATGACACCACTCTAAAGACGGTCGCAGATCTGTTTTCCCGTGAGGGATCCGACGCCTGGTTTACCCGGAGCGCTTCAGATATCCTTCCTGAAGGATATAAATGCCCCGAGTGCGGAGGCACGGAATTTACAAAAGAAAAAGACATTATGGACGTGTGGTTCGACTCCGGGACCTCTCACGCGGCGGTCCTGGAAACACGAAAGGAGCTGAGGCGGCCGGCGGATCTTTACATAGAGGGCTCTGATCAACACAGGGGCTGGTTTCAGTCATCTCTGCTCACATCGGTCGGGGCCCTGGGAGAAGCTCCCTACAAATTTGTCCTTACCCACGGTTTTACTGTTGACGGGGACGGGAAAAAAATGAGCAAATCCCTGGGCAACACCCTGGCCCCTGAAGAGGTGATCCGGAAATACGGTGCAGATCTCATTCGGTTGTGGGCGGTATCGTCCGACTATTCGGCGGATGTCAGAATATCCGATGAGATCCTCGGGCAGACAGTAGACTCATACAGAAAAATAAGAAATACGATCAGGTTCATACTTGGCAACCTCAACGGGTTCAACCCCAAAACCGAAAGTGTTGAGAAAGACGGGCTCGAAAAAATCGACCTATGGCTTTTCCACAGGCTCCAGGTCCTTACAAAAACAGTTCTGCAGGCTTATAAAAACTGGCAGTTCCATGTAATAACAAAAGAGCTGCTTAATTTCTGCAACATCGATCTGAGCTCGTTCTACCTTGACATTGTAAAAGACCGGCTGTACTGCTCGGGCCCGTCAAAAAAGAGGACATCATCGCAAACCGTGCTGTACCGCACGCTTCTAAACTTTCTCTCTCTTATCGCGCCGGTGCTGTCATTTACCGCCGAAGAAGCATATAAAACTCTAAGAGAAGAAATACTATTGCCCGGCGGCGTCCAATCTGAAGAGAGCGTGCACCTGACAGATTTCCCCGATGTTGACGATCAATACATTGATGAAGAACTCGCGAAAACATGGGACACTTTGATCGAAGTCAGAAAAGAAGTCATGAAGCAAATCGAAGCTTTGAGGAGCGAAAAAACAATCGGTCACCCCCTGGAGTCTTTTGTCGATCTTTATGCTGAGGGTGAAGTGTACAGGCTGCTCGAGGAAAACAAAGAAGAGCTCGCGCCGATGTTTGTTGTATCGACCGTTAACCTCATTCAAAAAGATGAACCATCAGAAGAGAAATTAGTTGACGTGAAGGTCAGAAAATCAGAATATGGTAAATGCGAGCGCTGCTGGAAGTACCTTGACAGTGTCGGAGCGGATAGCAGTCACCCCAATATATGCGGCAGATGTGTTTCCGTGATCAAAGAATATTACTCCTGACAATTTTTTGTAAGCTAGCCAGCTTCCGGGTAAGCTGACCGCTTCCGGGTAAGAAACAAAATAACGGCAGTGACCAGGATAAAATATAAAATTATCAGATATGGCGGAAAGCCGCGCACCGAAAGGGGCGGTACTCTCGAAAAAACCATGTTCAGCCTCAGTATAGTAGAAATTACAAATAAATTCGTTTCTGCAATGATAACTGCAAGGGGTAAAAAGACCGGGTAGAGGGCAAGATAGACCATCTCAAGACCGAGAGATATACCCGCCAGGGGGACGATCGGTAAGTTTGCCACAATTGTAATGTAAGGGAAAACCCCGAAATATGAAAGCAGGACCGGAAAAAGATATATCTGGACCGCCGAGCTCACCGCAAGCAGCCCTGCCATTTTGGGCGGCATTATCGACTTAAACATTTTCATAAAATGAGGGGCAAGAAAGAAAATTGCGAAAGTCGCAGAAAAAGAAAGTAAAAAACCCGGGTTGGTTATTGTCAGGGGGTTGATTGCCCACAGGATATTGAAGGTGATCGAAAGCACATTTAAATAATTGCGGTCTCTGTCAAAGATGAATATAAAAACCCCAAGCAGCACCATGATGGACGCTCTCTTCACGGAAGGCGCGTCGCCGATAAAGATCATATAAAAAACTACTACTCCGACAAGAAGTATATATGAAACCGTGCGGTCTATCCTCAAAACCCTGAGGATCTGAAAAAAAAACATTGCCAAAAACCCGATGTGCAGCCCTGAGACCGCAAGGAGGTGCATGGTCCCGCTGTTCCTGAATGTCTCTATGATAAAAGGGGGCAGACCATCTCTATTACCGGTAAAAATGGAAAAGGCAAATTCACTCTGCGGCCACAATAGAAGCCTGTCATTTACCTTTTTTACATACTTTTTCAATCTATTAGAAATATTGATAATAGAATATTTTTTTGAATATTTTAAAACTTTTAATCCTTCGGATGACCCTTCAAAAATGGCGCCGACGCTCTTACTGACAAGGTAGCGAGCGTAGGAATCTGACTTTTCAAAGGGCAGATCCATAAAAACACCTGTCACATATACTGTGTCTCCACGCTGCGGCATTGATTTGACGGCCGGGAGGTTCAGCAGGACTTTACTATTCGGAAAACGGATGCTCTGTTTTCCCTGTCCCCCAGGCTGCCCGATCGAAACATCTTTAACCCGGGCGGTGAACTGGACCATATTTCCCTTTACCCTGAGATCCGAATATAATTTCAGCTTTACTTTCACAAAATCACCGTAAGGATAGGGAAAGGGAGTGCTCCGAAAGGAAGCATACATGAAGGCAGTAGCAAAAACCAAAAAAAGAACAGCAAATACAGAACCCGCCCCGGGGATAAATAATAATAATACGGCAGACAAAATTATGACAGACAGCCCGCACATAAGTACCACGAGCATGGAAGAATAAGAAGTGTTTATTCCGAACTTTAAGGACAGAAGACTTGACAGGATAAGTATAAGTGTCACCAGCTGGGAGAGGGTCAGGTATCTAAATCTGTTCAACCATGGTCCTTTGTTTCACGGTACTGTAATTAAGCTTTTCAGCATCAAATACTAATTCTCGTGCCGTTTGATTTGGGAAAACCCGTAACAAAGCAGAGGATCCAAACTCGTTGGGAGTCTCTTCAACACCGGTACGTGGAATAATCATATACTTCCCCGGTTTCGTTCACCCGCGGCAAACAATTAAAAAATCGAAATAAATAATCCTTCAGGTCCCTGGTCCCTTCCCCTGTTTTCGCCGATACCACGCAGTGCTTTCTGTAACTGCTGAGTATTGAAGCTTTTACATTTCTTCCATCGAGCAGATCGACTTTATTAAAAACATAATAAACAGGAAGTTCACTCGCTTTAATTTCAACCAGCACCTCGTTGACCGCTTCTATCCTTTCGGCCGCGTCAGGGCTTGATATATCTACAACATGGAGCAGTATATCGGCGTCCTTTATCTCCTCGAGTGTTGCCCGGAATGATGCAATAAGAGTGTGGGGCAGTCTTCTCAAAAACCCTACCGTATCTGTAAATAAAGCCTTTACACCTTCACCAAGCCAGACTTCCCTTGTTGCCGGGTCAAGTGTCGCGAAAAGCCTGTTTTCGGTAAAGAGTGAAGAGTGCGAAAGTGTATTCAGCAGTGAAGATTTGCCCGCGTTGGTGTAGCCGACCAGCGCAACTTTGTTTTTATACTGCCTGTTCTTTCGAATGACCTCCCTGTGTTTTTTTATTGAGCCGAGGTCCTTTTTGATCTTACTTATCCTTTTGGAGATCTTCCTTTTATCGGTCTCAAGCTGTTTTTCACCCGGGCCTTTTGATCCGATGTGGCCGGCTATTCTGTTAAGATGGGTCCACATGTGTCTCAGCCTGGGAAGCGAGTAAAGCAGGGTGGCCAGCTCGACCTGAAGCTGAGCATCTTTTGTCCGGGCACGTTTTTCGAATATGACCAGAATGAGCTCGGTACGGCTTATTATCCGGCATTTTATCAATCTTTCCAGGTTCCTCATCTGAACCGGGGACGGCTCGAAATCGAACACAACCGCTTCAATCCCGTTCTGAGCGACGATGGTCCTGATCTCACCGGCTTTACCGCTGCCTATATAGTAAGCCGGGTCAATCCTGCCCCTCCGGTGGAGGAGCTTTACCTTCGGATTTAGACCGGCGGTTTTTGCAAGAAGGGAGAGCTCTTCGAGAGAAATTTCATCTCCATCATATTTTCTTTTATCGGTATTCAATCCAATGAGAACGGCTGATGTAATAAGCGATTCCTCTTCGCGAGATAATATTGTGAAAAGAACTCTGTTCAACTGCTTACAATAAAAACATAATTTATTTCTTTTATCAAGAAAAATATTTTGACTATATCGTTGTTGCGCGATATTTTTATAAGAAGATGGGAAAGCCGGAAAAGCAAATTATTCTCTTTTTTACTGTTGCTATTGCCTCAGGCCTTCTTTTCTTATCGCTAAACCGCTTCAGAATATACCAGAACTACGTACAGATCATTGACAAAAGCAAGACAAAAATAAATTCTTCTATAAAAAATTCACCACTTGTACCCGATAATAAAGAGGGGACCAGCGAAAACACCCGGAAAATCGACATAAACAGTGCTGACCTGGACATGCTGATCACTCTTCCCGGAATCGGGAGAGAAACAGCCCTGAAAATAATAGATTACAGATCTAAAATGGGTGATTTCAAGGAAACTGAAGAGCTTCTTTCAGTAAAAGGGATCGGAATTAAAAAACTTGAAGCAATAAAAAAACATATATTTATTGAATAAAATTATTGAGCAAAGAGTATTTCTTTTGCATTTTTTATTTTTCAATATATACTATTATTATAGGGAATACATTTTTCAGGGAGGGTGTCAATGAGTGATCATGAAGAAGGCAAAGCGAAGTCACCATTTGACAGTAAATTAGACGATGAGACAATTGCCCTTTCAACAGGTGAACTCGATAACATTCTAACGAATGCCGAAGCTCCTCAGAATACTGCGGGTGCCGATGAGGGTCCCGGGTCAGAGGAAACATCGATTTCAGAGGGTGCGGAAAATGGAACCGTGTCTCTCGAAGATGATTTTGGAATCGAAACCGAACCTGCCGCGGATTCTCTTGAAGAAGGTGAGTTCGATATATCAGGGGAAATAGATGAGTTATCGCCCGAGGATCTCGAAAATATTGAGATCGAAGAGAACGACGTTGACTCTTACACCATGGAATTAGAAAGTGAGCTCGGTGCGGATGAGAAAGGGTCCCCGGATAAAGGTGCGGGCCCTGTCGGGGGGGGTATTGATGAATCCCTCGATGACGACCTTGCTGATATAGAAATGGATGGAATGAAGCTCGAAGCAAATAGTGATGAAGAGGTGGATCTCGATACATACCTCGATTCTGTAAAGTCAGATATTGATTTTGAATCCACAGATCTAAAAGGAACAACAGACATTGAAGATTCCGGCGGTACTAAAGAAGAACCGCCTCTTGAATCGCCGGTTCTGGGTGACACCGAGGATATTGTAAATATTGAAGTTGAGGCCGAGGAGGCTTTTAAAGAAGCCGGTATTGAGGGAATGGCGGATGAACTCGATGCCGCGGGGATTGATATTGATGAAGGATCGTTTGAATTCGAGTCCATAGAGGATAGCGGGGAACAGGCGCCCGGGAAGGATGAATCCGCCGTCATCGGCGAAGAAACACCATCGGTTGAAACCGAAGCTGAGGAATTCCAGCTCGATCTTGATGAAGACCTTGAAATTACAGAGGAACCGATCGAAGGCGGGATGATAGTGGAGGAAGAGGTTCCTGATAACCGGCTAGCGGTTCCTGATAACCGTCAAGCGGTTTCGGGAGAGGGGGACATCCTTGAAGAGGGGCCGTTAGGTGCCGGAGCTGATATAGAGATCACTGAAGAGGAACCTGCTGCGGCTGGTCTGGAATTTTCCGAGGAAGGACCTGCTGCCGCCGATACTGCAGTTATTGACGAAGAAACGGCCGGCACAGCCGTTGAAGGACCTGCTGCGGGCGAAGAAGAACCCTCACTGGACATAGATGAATCCGAACTCCGGATAGAGGAGGATTTGGGAACCGGCGAATCCTTTGAGGATGATGTAACACTGACAGAA
>DRHN01000115.1 GCA_011049595.1 Spirochaetota bacterium
GCAATTCTTTTCAGCTCTTTGATACTTTTTTCGACTGCTTTGTCCTCATCATTGTTGTAATCCAGGTGCAGAAAATCAATCTCAGCAAGGGATCAGGGTCCCTGGAATTTTTGTCCGGGTTATGAAATAATTCTTGTTTTTTTTTTCTAAAAATGGTAATATTCCGAAAGATTAAAAATTGTAAAACTTTCACCGAATATGTGTTGCAGTAATAAAGCATACTGATAACCTGCTAATTAGTTTTGGAACAGTTTATAAAAAAAAATTTTACTAGGAGGAAGGAAAATGAAGCGAAAAAGTCTTTTATTGGTGTTTGCAGTGTTCCTGTTCATATCCCTTGCGGGATCGATGTTGTTCGCCGCCCGGGCCACAGAAAAAGATGGGCTTACCATCGCCTATGTGCGGCCGGGAAATTATGAGTACTACAAATACGCAGCTGATGGTGTAATACTCGCCGGTGAACTCAAAGGAATTAAGATCCTCGATTATCAGTCAGATAACCAGGCAGAGAGGGAGATGGCCAATATCGAGGATGCTATCACACTGGGGGTTGACGGGATCATCCTGTTTTCAGTAAGCGCGTCCGCTATCGATGCTGCCGTTGTCAAGGCAAATGACGCAGGTATCCCGATGTTTATGGTGTACGGGTTCAGCGAACAGAACAAGGACAGGTTTGTCGGATCGATCCAGTCCGATGGTATTGTATCCGGTAATTTGATGGGTAAATGGATCGCGGAGGAAATCTCCGAAGGTGAAATCGCCTGTATAGCCGGGATGCTCGGACGGGGCGATGCCGAGAGCTACAGGGATGGTTTCTTCGAGGAAGCCCTGAAGAATAAGAATCTTGTCAATGTAGGTACCTATCCCGGCGACTGGGACACACAGAAAGCATTCAATGTCATGCAGGATATCATTACAGCGTACCCGAACCTCCAGGCTGTTTTTGTTCAGAACGAGGGGATGTCAATGGGCGCCATCAGGGCTTTGGAGGAGGCGGGGAAACTCGATCAGGTCACTCTCGTGTCACAAAACGGCTCACCGGATGGAGAAGTTATTATTAAAGAGGGAAAATTGACCGCGACTGTCGGGTGGTCATGCTCACAGGAGTCCATCCTTGCGCTGCACATGCTGATCGACCATCTGGACGGTAAGGACGTTCCGAAATTGACACTCACCCCGATGAAGGTTATAACAAAGAGTAATCTTGATAAAATTGTTCCCTGGATCCCGTCAGAGGATCTCGTTAACCTATCGTGGAAGATCGATTACTGGAAAGATCTCAGCCATGAGTTTGCGAAAGGGCAGTAAAGCGACCGAACAATTTACATAAACCATGTCTGGAACCAGAGTCGAGTGAATGGATCCCGGACTCTGGTTCCATGCTTTCAATTACAATTGGGGCATGCTTTGAAAAACATCAGCAGGGTGGAGATTCGCCACCTTTACAAGAGTTTCTCGGGAGTTTACGTGCTGTCGGATGTGGATTTTGACCTCAAGCCGGGGGAGATCCACGCTCTGGTCGGTGAGAACGGGGCTGGAAAGTCAACGTTCATTAAAATATTATCCGGCGCATACACAAAGAACAGGGGTGATATTATTATCGAGGGGAACAAGGTCGAGCACCTGAACCCGCATGTTGCCCAGGACCTTGGCATTATTACGATATACCAGGATAGAAACCTCATCTCCGGCCTCACGGTTGGGGAAAATGTTCTGATAGCGAATGAGCCGAAAGGAAAGACAGGAATTATAAAGTGGAAAAAATTGTATGATAGGGCGGATGAGATCTTCAACCTCCTCAATCTGGATTTACGTGCAAGAGACCGTATAGCGGACCTCGGGGCCGCCGAGCAGCAGATGGTTGAAATCGCAAAGGCGCTCTATAAAAAAGCAAAAGTGGTAATAATGGACGAACCCACGGCGAGTTTAACACGGTTCGAGATCGATCACCTGTTCAACCTGATAAAGCGCCTGAAAGAGCAGGACGTTTCCGTTATCTACATCTCCCACAGGCTGGACGAAGTATTCAGCATAGCGGATAAGGTTACTGTGCTCAGGGACGGGAAAAAAGTAGGGAATTGGAAGATCGGAGAGATAACGCATGATAGCCTGGTGAAAGCAATGGTCGGGGAAGAGGTGCGGTTCACCTTCGTGGACAGTGTTGAAAAGCAGGATGCAGTGCTGGAGGTCGAGAATATTTCCAGGGCCGGGGCATTCAGTAACATAGACATGACACTGCACCGCGGTGAGATCATCGGGATAGCAGGCATGGTCGGGTCAGGCCGCACCGAAGTCGCGCTTGCTCTTGCCGGAATAGAAAGGGTTGATGATGGAAAAATAATTTTCAAAGGGGAGGAAATACAGGACAAACCGTTCAATGAGTATATCAAACGGGGGATATGTTTGATACCGGAAGATCGCGACCTGGTCGGCCTGATATCGTTGATGAACGTTGCGGGTAATATTTCACTTGCGAGCCTGAAAAAAATCAGCCGGGGCCCTCTCCTGAGACTCCTGCTCGAGAGGCAGATAGCAGAGAAATATGTCAACATACTCAATATCACAACGCAGGGGGTAACTCAGAAAGTCAAATTCCTCAGCGGCGGGAACAGGCAGAAGGTGATGCTCGCGAAGTGGCTGAGTTTCGGTATGGACCTGTTCCTGATGGATGAGCCGACCCAGGGTGTTGATGTCGGCGCCAGAGAGGAAATACACCGTATAATGAAAGACCTGGTAAATGAAGGAAAGGCGATCGTAATGATAACGTCCGATTTCGATGAGCTGATGAACATGAGCCATAAAATAATTGTAATGAGCAAAAGACAAATTGTGGCTGTATTGAATACATCTCAAACTACCCAGGAGGAGGTACTTTCCTTTGCAATCGGAAAATCAGTTGAAACAGGATAAATCAGGCGCCCGCACGGGTAAGATAATAAATTTCCAGCAGTGGGGGGTCATCTTTGTCCTCATCGCTCTCATAATAATCATGGGGATATCCTCCCCGGTGTTTCTCTCGGCCAGAAACATAAAAAATATTCTGCAGCAGATCTCAACACTTGGCATTGTCTCTCTTGGAATGACCATATTAATGATATCGGGAGGCATTGACCTTTCGGTCGGATCAACAATATCCGTCATTGCATGTATTGTTTCGAAAATGCTGAAGGCAGGTGTCCCCGTGTGGATATCAATAATCACAGGGCTGGCATTGGGATGTATTATCGGACTGTTCAACGGATCCCTTGCTGCATATACACGTGCCGCGCCTTTTATCCTCACACTGGGGACCATGACACTTCTGCAGGGCGTCGCGCTTCTCATCACCAAGGGATTTCCCATAACCAACCTTGGGAAAACATTCGAGTACCTGGGAAGCGGTGTTATAGTAAGGATCCCGTTTATCGTAATATTATTCTTTGCCCTCATGTTTGTCACCTTTTTCTTCCTGAAGTATTTCAGACTGGGCAGGTCAGCGTACGCCATAGGCGGAAACGAGCAGACAGCGTACCTCGCCGGTATTTCTGTGAAAAGGAACAAGCTGATCTTTTACATGTTGAACGGATTTCTCGCGGGGCTGGCTGCCATGGTACTGGCCGCGCGCGTGAGTTCCGCCCAGGCCGGCATGGGAACAGGATTCGAGCTCAGGTCGATAGGTGCTGTGGTCATCGGAGGTACCCCCCTTTCCGGCGGAACAGGAAATGTCTTCGGGACCCTCACCGGTGTTCTTCTTCTGGGAGTAATAGCGAACGGTTTGAACCTGCTGCACGTCGATCCGGCATGGCAGTACATAGTGACAGGCGGGGTCATTGTGTTCGCGGTCATACTTCACGAACACCTGTCAAAATAAAATCGATTAACAGAAGATTTATTTCACTTTTTTCAACAAATTTCTCACTAATCCCACAGCAGTCGCGCCATCAGCCGCATATCCATCAGCACCTATCAATTCTGCAAAATCCGGAGTGATCGGCGCACCACCAACCACTATCTTGACCTTGTCCCTAAGGCCTGCATCGGTAATCGCATCGATCGTCTCTTTCATTCTAGGCCTCGTTACAGTTAGAAGCGCAGAGACGCCGAGCACACGTGCATCTCTTTCTACTATGTGCTTGACGAACTTCTTTGGAGGTACATCTACTCCTAAATCGACCACGTTGAATCCTGCGCCTTCGAGCATCATTGTGACGACATTTTTTCCAATATCGTGTATATCATCCTTTACAGTGCCTATGATCACAGTTGCTCCAGTCTCCCCCTGCTTATGGGCCAATAGCGGCTTTATTATCTGTATCCCCGCTTTCATTGCTTCACCAGCCAGAAGTACTTCAGGAAGGTACATCTCCTTTACCTTGAATTTCTCCCCAACATGATCCATGCCAATGGTTAAGCCCTTGTTCAGGATATTCTCAGCACTTGTACCGCCACCCAGAGCAGTTGTTACTAGCTCTCTCACCTTCTCATCGTTTCCCTCGAAAACATTTGATGCAATGTCTTCTAGAAGTCCCATTTACTATTTCCTCCGTATTTTATTCAGCTATTTCAGTAATCAGCTCTTCACCCACCCTAGGTTGCCAATGACTTTGAGGTTTTCCAGGGGAGATTCGTGTTCAATTTATCGAGCCCATTATATATCGCTTTTACATTCTCTACAGGAACATCCTCGATTATCGTTGTCATCGGACCTGGGATCCATCCGCCATTGAACCTTTTACAAAGGTGATCGAATAACTGAAACATATGATCTTCAACATCTTTTGGACTGCCATAAACAAGAGTATCCTGCGCATCAATACCACCGCAAAAGCAGATCCTGCCGCCGAACTTATCACCAAGTTCTTTCGGGTCATTTGCATGTGCCTGTATTGGGTGAAGCACATCGAGACCTATCTCAATAAGATCCTCAACAATCGGGATGACACGACCGCAGGTGTGAAGCCATGTATCTGCACCTCCTTTATGGATCTGATCGAACATCTCTTTATAACAAGGCTTGTAATATTCACGCCACTGTTCCGGTTGGATGAGAAGTTGGTCCTGGGTTCCCCAATCATCACTGATAAAAACTGCATCTATCCCCAAGTCAAGCCAGCGCTTTATTCCCTTACGGTTGAACTCCATCACCTTGTCTCTTAGCCTGAGAAATGCATCCCTCTGCTTTACTGGTGCGAGGAGTATCTGCTCGAATCCTGCCATAAGGTGCATCCTCTCGAAGAGAGTAAACCATACATAGCCCACGAGATACTTGTCCCTGTTCTTCTCTATTACCTTCTCGGCCTTGTTAAGATAAAAGGGATCTTCAGGATCTGGAAAATCAAAGAGATCGGGGTCAAGATCTTTCTCGAGAGGCCCCCACATGGGTTTAAATTTTTTAAACACCCATCCTCCTGCCGACCAGATACCTCCGCATTCGAATGCAACAAGCTGATCACGCCATTCTTTATCGCTTTTTGGCCAGTCAAGTGTGCAGCACTGGAGCTCCTCGAGGTCAGGGCAAAGCTGCATTATATGGTCACCGTAGCGATCCTTTACTATATCCCATACAGCCTCCCTCTGTTTCCGAGACCTCATCTCTAACCTAAGGGGCTGCGAAAAAATAACATGGAATTTTAGCTATCA
>DRHN01000116.1 GCA_011049595.1 Spirochaetota bacterium
CTTGTTGATTCTGGATGTCATGTTTCCCGAGTTTCCGACTGCCGGATTCGATTTAGCCAGAAAAGTAAGGGGAACACAGGAGATAAAAGACCTTCCGATTATATTGCTTACGGGTGTCAATCAGGAATTACCTGTGGAGTTCTCTCCGAAAGATATAGATGGTGACTGGATGCCGGTTCAAGACTTCGTTGAAAAAACGGCCGATATAAAACCTTTGATCAAGAAGGTAGGCAAGCTACTCAAAGCCTCAGCGAAATAGCGTTTTGCATTTTGAAGGTTTATTCGGGATATTTCATGGGTTTTATTTGATGTGAGATAAGATCGTTTCAAATTACAGACTGTTATTTCTTTGAGCCCTCAAGAAGTTCCTGGATCTCCCCAAGTAATTTTTCTATATCAACCGGTTTTTCAACAAAGTTTTGGACCGGCATCCATTCCGGATCGATGTCATTGGCAGAGAAATCCATTGGGAACTCCTGATTGACACCCGTAAGCAATATAACTGGAAGTGCTTTTATCCCCTCATTATTCCGTATTTTCCTCGCCAGGTCGAATCCTCCCGCAGGATTCTCAGGGAACATTACATCCAGAATCAATAAATCCGGCGTATTCTGCACAAGTTCTTCGATCATGCCCTCTGCATGATCATGTATATCGATAGAATGTCCGTTCTTTTTTAATATGACGGAAATATTTTCTGCAAATTCCACATCGTCGTCGATAATCATGATTTTAGCCATGAATCATCCTCCTGTATTTTCGATTTTTAATGTTTAGTACCTTAGTACCAATTTTCTTGTTTTTTGGGCAAGAAAATTATACTAATCGAGAATGCGGCATGCCCGCAACAGGGATTGCCACCTCAAAGGTTGTCCCTTCCTCCTCTTTGCTTGTAACACGCATCCTCAATCCCAAATTTCGAACAATTTCCTTGACTATCGATAATCCTAAACCCGTTGACATTTTGTTAAATTTTGACGCTTCTTTTGTACGATAATACTCTTCAAAAATGTGAGGAAGCGCGTCATCCCTTATCCCAATTCCGTAATCGGAGACTGATAAAAGGACTTCATCTTCAACCTGTTTTGTTGAAATTTTAACTCTTCCGCCCTCATTGGAATAAACTATCGCATTTGTTACGAGGTTTGAGAATAGAATCCTGAGGTCCTCTTTGTTCCCTAATGCTGATGTTGATGGGACATTAACATCGAGTATTACGTTTCGCTCCATTGCCTTTTCATTTATGTTTTCGATTACAGTATCCATTACCGATTTTAAATCAACAGGTTCGGATAATTTTTCATCGGTGGGACGAGTTTTCAGATCTCCGAGAACGAGGATTTGGGTGATTCGCTCGCGTAGTGTTTGTGCCCGTACATCGATGCGATTAATTAGTTCCTTTACAGATTCAGGGATCTCATTCCAAAATTGGTATTTTAACACCTGGATATTGCTCTCAATGCCCGCAAAAGGAGCTTTAAGCTCATGAGTCGTAATCAGCATTTTTTGGGTTTTTTCCTCATCAGCCTTTATGAGCTGCGCATTTGCTGTTGCAAGTTGCTGATCGCGCTTTCGAACGGCGGTAGAAAGACTTGAGATGAAATACCATACAACAAGCCAGACAAATACGGCTGATCCGGCAATAATCATGACCATGTGAGGGCCCTGCTTATATAAGCGTGTTGTTTCTGTCAAGACACCTGCAGCCGGTAAAACCTCGAGTATCTCCAGGACAACGGTAAAGATGTATAGGAAAGCTGCCAATAGTGTTACTAATAAACTGTACTTTTGTGGAAAGAATATACAAGCCAGAGCGATATGGAAAAGATAAGTAAAGGCTATAAAAGTAATAGTGCTCCCTATCATATGGACCATGACCGTTACAACTATCAAATCAACGATAATCTGTAGCCAGATATTTGCTTCGACAGCACGGTTCGGGGAGTCTTCATTTAAGCGGCGCGTAAATATATAAAAAAATATGTTCGCCATAATTAAAGTGCCCGCCAGAACCCAGGGCCACCTTGTGGGTGGAACAAGTCCGGCGTTTTTCCAGCGCCCGGGCATAAGAGTGCCAGTCAAACCCAGGATAGTGAAAACAAAGACCACAATCCAGCGTACCCTGGTAAACCATAGGGCATTATACAGGAGTACAGCGCTGCCTAATCGTTTCTGTCCTGATGGTCCTCCTAATCTGTCGTCATCCTGAGAAAAAATTAATTCAAATGTACCCATTCAAATATTACTACCGTCCTTGCTAGAAGTAATTCATTGCAATCATTTTTTTCAGCATCACGATATCTTTTTCTTCTATACGGATGAGAGTTTCAATGAAAACCGATGCTTCAGTATTCAACGGGTGCTGAAGGACATCTTTGTAAAGTTCCACCAATTCTTCGTCATAACTAGCCGCAGCTTCGAGGAGCCCCTTCCCTCTAATGTCACTTGGAGATGTGGTTATAAGATGAAATGCCTTTTCCGGCTGAAAATCAATATCATACTTGAGCTTAATTTTACGGATATGCTCAATCTTATCGTGGTCCATACCGTTCAATGCCTGTTGCAGATGACGTCGGTGCCGGCTGAGATAGTAAGTCAGCAGCCGCACACCGTTATCCTGTGATTCATCGCGAATTGCCGCATAATACCTTTCTAATCGTATTTCAAACTCACCGGCTTTTTCCAGTAGGTCTCCAATGCTTTTAAATGCCATTTCCAATACCCCCTTCAGCAATGAGTTGTTCTAGAATTTGTCATAGAAAATTTCTTCGTCCCTATATTTTTTATCCTTGAGAATTTCGATTACAGCTTCAATCATGGGTGGTGGTCCGCACAGAAACGCCTGACGTTTATGAGTCACGGGAAGGAGTTTATCCAGGGACAGATGAATGAAACCTGTATCTCCATCCCATTTCTCATCCTCACTCAAGGGATCGGAAAGTGCGTAGGTAAACTTGAAATTTGGATGTTTTTTAGAAAGGGTTTCAAAATTTTCAAAATAGAAAATATCTTTTGTCGTCCGGCATCCAAAGAAAAGATGGCATTTACGATCCGGCCATTGGTGATAAATGGTATATATTATATTTGCCATCGGGGCCATTCCAGCGCCGCCACCCACCAGCACAACATTGGCCTCAGGATCTTCATTTAATTTGAATTCTCCAAAAGGCCCGGTAAAAATAACCTCGTCGCCCTCCTTGAGGCCGTGGAGGTATGTTGATGCAATGCCGCCCGGCACAAGCCGGACCATCAACTGCACTTTGTTCTTCTCATAGACCGGCGAACTTATTGAGTATGCCCTGAAGACGTGTCCATCGGGGCTAGGTGCCATAATCTGAACATACTGCCCTGGACGATGTTTAATTTCTTCGGGTGAAATAAGATCAAAATTAAGTTCCTTGATGTCATAGGTAAGATCGCGGACAAGAGAAACAACTGACTTGTATTCTTTCACCTCAAGCAATTCTTCAGGGATTCGAATTTCGACATTCTCTTTGAGCTTGACCTGGCACGCCAGACGCACACCCGATTTAATTTCAGTTCGCGTCATGTAGGGGGTTTCTGTTGGCAGGATGGGCCCACCACCGCTGATCAAGGTTATCTTGCAGTATCCACAGGAGCCCTTACCGCCGCATGCAGATGGAATAAAAACCTTATTTTCGTAAAGGGTGGAAAGAAGCGTAATACCTCCTAATTGTTCAAACACAACTGAACCTTCATTTATAGATAAGGTACATATTCCGTAATCCACCAGGCGTTTCTCAGCTGCCAATAGCATGACAGTCAGACCGAGAAATATACCAACAGTCACCGCCACTGCTAATAAACTGATTACCATAATAATTCACCCCATTGGAAATAAATTGAGATATTTTACTATAATTTTAATATGCCTGCAAACCCCATGAAAGCCATAGCGATAACCCCGGTAACAAGCATAATAATGCCAGGTCCTTTAAGCGGGGCCGGTACATTTGAGTAACCCATTTTCTCACGAAGACCGGCCATTAAGGCAATCGCCAGGGCCCAGCCTATACCCGCACCTAATCCAAAGAAAAGAGTTTGCACAAAATTGTACTTTCTGATAACCATGAAAAGTGCAGCCCCGAGTATCGCGCAATTTACAGTTATTAGCGGGAGAAATATTCCCAGCGCGTAATATAATTTTGGACTGAATCGTTCCACGAACATCTCAACCAGCTGCACAAAAGCAGCGATGACCGCGATGAAAATAATATAGGAAAGAAATTCCAGTTTCAGAGGCACCAGTACATAGTGATAAATAACGTAATTGAGTGCGGTTGTGAAAAACATCACAAATATCACAGCAGTACCAAGACCGACTGCAGTATCTATGCGGTTTGAACACACAAGGAAGGAACACATCCCGAGAAAACTTGCCAGCAGGATGTTGTTCGTGAAAATTGAAGCTACGAATATAATAACTACAGGAGTTGTATTCATCTTTTATCCTCCGTCTTCTTCCGGTGGTCTGAATGCATTAATAACCCAGATCAATAAACCGACTGTAAAAAACGCGCCGGGTGCTAAAACAAAAATGAGATTTTTCACATACCACGTTTCTGATAAAATCATAAAACCTAAAACCGAGCCGGAGCCAATCAGTTCTCTGAAAAGAGCAACAAGCGCAAGAATTATGGCATAACCAAGACCATTTGCCACTCCATCCAGCATAGACAGGATCGGAGGATTTTGTGTAGCAAACGCCTCGGCCCTTCCCATAACAATGCAGTTTGTTATGATAAGAGCCACATAAGGACCAAGCTGTTTAGACATATCCCAGTAAAAAGCCCTGAGAAATTGATCAAAGAGAATCACAAAGGTGGCTATTATCGCCACTTCGACGATCATGCGTATTCGGCGGGGCATAATAGAACGCAGGATGGATACCATTAAGCCCGTCATGGTCAGAACAAATATCAGTGCGCCCCCCATGACAAGTGCATTTTCAACTCGGCTTGTAACAGCTAAAGCAGAACATATTCCAAGTACCTGATATATGATGGGGTTGGTTTTATAAACGCCGTTCCCCAGTGTTTCTAAACATTTCCCTCCACAGGCCCTTCCTTTAAAAATACCGGGTCGATTTTGCCGTGAATTATTTGACATAATTGTCCCTCTCTTCCCATAATTTCTTCGCCAAACTGTCGAGAATGGTTTGAACACGTTCCGAGGTCATTGTTGCGCCGCTAACTCCATTAACCGTATTTTCATCAGTGGCGCTCCCCGGTTTCACAATTTTGAAACCGGGCTCCCCTGCGCCGGACACAATTTTTTTACCTTTAAACTGTTCCTGAAACCAATCAGACCCAATTTCACCCCCCAGTCCAGGCGTTTCCTCCTGTTTATAAAACCGGATACCGCGAATTGTAAGAAGATCGGTTTCAAGCGCCATGACGCCTTCGATCGGTGCCCATAAACCCGGGCCTGAAAATAGTACTGCAACCGATAAGGGGACATCGGGATTCGACTGATCCGACACATTTTCATAAAGGGTATACTCCCCAAGTTTCCTCTCCCGCACGTTTTTGTCGAAGACCTCAAGAAGAGTTTTTGAATCCCATTGAGGTTCAATATTTATCTCCAATGCGGAGAGAAAGTTCCTGACTTTCTCAGCTTTTTCATTTGCCTTCCTGTATGGGGCTGTAAACTGGCTTGATGCCGCGAGTACCAGGGAAC